>JAESQG010000193.1 GCA_016765265.1 Pseudomonadales bacterium
GTCAGTTCTCGGTATTGTCACCGGTATGGTGGCTGGTTTGGGTACGATCACACCTGCATCTGGTTTTGTGGGTCCCGCTGGCGCGTTAGTGATTGGATTATCTGCCGGGGTTGTTTGCTATTTTATGACCCTTTTTATCAAACGCACTTTAAAAATTGATGATTCTTTAGACGTGTTTCCTGTTCACGGTGTTGGGGGTGTCTTAGGGACTCTGTTTGTTGGGTACTTTGCTTCTAGCGAACTGGGATTGTTTAGTGGCCAAGGGTTGGCTGAGGGAGTGACAATCTCTTATCAGATGTCCNTTCAGGCNACNGGNNTTGTNGCNGTNTTCNTNTACACNGGTNTNNTGACTTANNTGTTGTTAAAGGGTATNGATATGNTCNTNGGCNTTACGAGTGACAGAGTNCNGANGAAANNGANGGNTTGGATNTNGTGCTACATGATGAAAAAGGCTACGATCTTTAAGTTTATTTATCGTAGTCATCGAGGAGGACTAAAAACCCCTTAATTTATAAAGGCTTTGACCTGCCTTTCGTGCTCAGATCGCTGACTGAAATAACCAAATAAATAAAAAAAAATGCTATTGCCAACGCAAGTTCGATCTTATAAGGTATCTTAACAGTTTTCGAACGGCCGTTTGAATGTAGCGTCGAGATGGAACTTGGCTTTCGCTCCGCTAGTAGGTCTTAGTTGTTAGCTAATTGCTGACTGAAACTTGAGAACTGAAAAAAACTAGCACGATTACTGCCTAAATGGATTTTTCTAGTTAGGTAAACTTTATATTTAAGGTTAAGGAGAGGCACATGGGTCTTAAATTTATGACAGATGAATGGTTCGCTAAGATAGCTGAACTTACTGAGGCGGCTGGTGATTTAGATCCACCCGCTGGATTACAAGATTTAATATTGAATATCACTGTAACAGGCGATGACGGCGATCGCGACATGTGTATGAATGCAGGAAACATCGAACAAGGACACAAGGATGGAGCGCCTACTACCTTGACTCTTCCTGCCGATCTAGCGCGGCGTCTATTCATTGAAAATGATCAATCAGCCGGTATGCAAGGCTTCATGAGTGGTCAGATCAAAGTTGAAGGCGACATGAGCAAGCTAATGGCGATGCAGACAGTTCAAGCGTCAGAAAAGCAACAAGCTCTTCAAGAGCAAATTGTAGAAATTACTGAATAGCTAAACTTTTTGTTAAAAAGCCCAATAAAAGAAACCCGCTTGAGCGGGTTTCTTTTATTGGGCTTTTTTTGTGGTTTCTTTACTAGTTTATTCTTTTAACTTTAGTGGTTTTGCCGCATTAGGGCTAGGACAGCTAGATTTTTCACAATGAGAGCAGCCCGAATTCTCTTGTCCACGCTGTCGCAGCCAGCGGATGATGAACACGCCTGCAATGAGAAAGACGACTGCGAGTGCAATCCACTCTTGTTGTTGGGCGTTCATCTTTTTACCTCCACAGTAAGTTGTTCATCTTTTTTCCCTAGGCGAATTGCGCGCAGGCCAGGGCGCCAAGGTACCCCAGAGTAGTCATATATAACCAAGCGAAAGCCGGCCAGCGCCAGGAATTAGTTTCGCGGCGAATAACGGCTACTGTAGCTGCGCATTGGAGGCAGAGTGCATAAAAAACCATTAGACCGATAGCAATGGCAGGGGAGAAAACTTTAGTTCCATCTGGCCAAGCAGCGTTGCGCACACGATTCCTCAGGGTTTCATCCTCTGCATCAAGATCACCACCAACGGCGTAAGTGGTCCCAAGTACGGCGATAACCACTTCGCGGGCAGGAAAGGAAGCAATGACGGCAGCGGAGAGTTTCCAGTCCCAACCTAGGGGCTTGAACAGAGGGGCAATGGTCTTGCCCATACGCCCGAGCAGACTTTGTTCCATTTGTGCAGCATCGAGTTCATTTTCGAGACGAACAATGGCCTGCGCACGTTCGGTCTCAACGGGTATATTGTTTTCTATAGCTAGCTTCTGTTTTTCAAAATCGGCAGCGAGGATCTCTGAGCGAGGGAAGTATGCCAGGGCCCAAACAATCACTGAAACAAAGAAAATCACAGTGCCAGCGCGTACCAGAAAGGCTTTACCCCGTTCTAGCAAGCGTACCAGTACGGACTTAAAGTTGGGCGTGCGATATGGGGGTAGCTCCATCAAAAAGCTTGGGGCTGAGCCGTGTAGGATAGTTCGTTTGAGTAAAAAAGCAGTCATTACCCCGCCCGCAATACCTAATAAATAAAGGCTGAGTAAGACGAGTCCCTGTAGGTTGATTAGCCCGTAAAAATAGTGGTTTTGTGGAATAAAGGCGGCAATCAATAACGCGTATATGGGTAGTCGTGCAGAGCAGGTCATAAATGGCGCCGCCATAATAGTGGCGATGCGGTCGCGGGGATTGGGGATCACTCGGGTGCCCATTATCGCAGGTACGGCACAGGCAAAGCTAGAGAGCATAGGTACAAAGGAGTGCCCCGATAGACCGCACCAACGCATTGAACGATCCATTAAAAAGGCTGCGCGGGCCATGTATCCTGAGTCTTCCAGCACGATGATAAAGGTAAATAAAATCAGGATTTGTGGCAAGAAAATGACGACGCTGCCGACCCCAGCAACTACACCATCGGCGAGCAGGCTAGCAAGGGCCCCCCCATCAGGGAGTACGGTATAAATCAGTCCTGTCACCCAAGTTGTAGCCCCATCGATAAGATCCATCAGTGGCGTTGCCCACGCAAATACCGCTTGAAAGACAGTTGCCATGACCAAAAGGAAGAGCAGGCTCCCCAGTACGGGATGGCTAACGACTTGATCTACGCGCTCAGACCAGCTGCGTTGCTCGCTGTCGATCGAGGTTTGGATAATGCCCTCGAGGGTTTTTGTGATGTAGTCATAGCGCTCGTGAGCATCTCGCTCGGCAAGTGTTTGCCCCGTGGTGAGTTGTTCTCTATGGGTCTGCAAGCGCTGGCTCAAGGTTTTTCCAAAAAGCTCCACCAGATGTTTTTCAGTTTCTCCACCCTTATCAATCAAAGCTCGGTGGACTTCGAAGACAGTTACAGGCTTGGTTTCTACGGGCTTAGTTTCTACGGGCTTAGTTTCTGCATTCGTTCCTTCACGAGTGAGCTCCTGGCTAAGTTCGGTCATAAGGTTTTCGGCTGATTTTTTTACATCGGCTAATAAAAACCAGGGGTTTTGAATTGTCTCACTCGCTGCTTTAGCCAAAGCAGCTTTTAATGGTTCAAGGGATTCCTGTCCTGCGGCTGAGGCTATAGTCGGTATGACGGTCACGCCGAGGCGGGCTGCAAGAGCCTCAACGTTGATAGAGATATTTTTAACTTCCGCAATGTCGATCATATTCAGGGCGATGACTACTGGAATGCCGAGTTCAAGTATTTCAGTAGCCACAAAGAGGTTGCGTTTGATATTGGTCGCGTCAACTACCACAAGCACGGCGTCGGGGGGTGGCATGTCGCTTATGCGACCCAGGAGTACGTCGACTGCGGCCCGCTCATCGGGGGAGTGGGCGGAGAGAGAATAGGTGCCAGGTAGGTCTACAAGCTGAAAACTTTGCTCGCCAATGCTGAGCTTACCGACGCGTTTTTCAACAGTCACCCCGGGGTAATTGGCGACTTTTTGCCGCATGCCTGTTAACAGATTGAAAAGCGCACTCTTGCCCGTGTTTGGGTTGCCGATAACGGCGATGACGGCTTGTGATTTATGTTTTAGGGGTGAGACTGGAAGGGGTGGCATGACGTGTTAAGCCTGACAGGTTTCAATGAAAATCCCCACTGCTTCTGCCTTGCGTAGAGACAAATTGTATCCCATGACCCGATATTCGATAGGGTCGCCTCCTGGAGCGGAACGCAGTAATTCAATTATTTCACCTTTAATCACACCGAGTTGCATTAAACGTTGTGTCGATGGGTGCTCTGCATTTTGATAGCCTAATACCTGGGCTAGCTGACCTTTTTTTAGGTCAGCTAGAGTGGCATCCTTTGCGTAAGAACTCCCTTTGTTAATATCTTTTGTTTCTGTGGCAAAACCGAAACGTTGGGCTAGTTGCAAAATACTCATATACATCATCTCTATATTAGTCTTCACCCAGGTATAGCAATTGGTTAAGGAGGCCCGAGCGTCTGCAAGATACAGTGTCGCCCCTACTGAGGTTAAATGCAAACGATTCTTATTAGCAGTTATATTATTTGTTGGGGTTAGGATGTTTGGAATCAAGTGTAGGAGTCAGATTTTATCTTAGAAAACCTCTGTCAAGCCGTTGAATTATATTAGTCTTTACTTATTGCCGAGATGGTAATAGCCGTGGGAAAAGGGCTATTACCATCTGAACCCTGTCTCTCAGTTTGGGTATACAGTACTTGGTTCCTACAAGCATGATAAGATTCGAATCCCGCTAATAACCCCAGAAGAAGCTGTAGATGACGACAGAAAGTAAGTACGCCCTAATAGATGGTTTTGAAATTGTTGAAAGAGAATCCAGGAAAGATATGCCAACCAAGGTTAAGGAATTCCGTCGTCTTTCGAAAAACATAAAATCTATGATTCACCTTCTTCCACGGGCTGATATTCCTGAAGAAGAATTGTCGGGCATTGCAGATCAGTTGCGAGCGATAGCATCTCGGATCGAGAAGTTTCCGCAACGAGACATGGTGCGGGCCCGTAGCAAATGTAGCGGGGGCCAAGCGTCTCTTGAAGATATTTATGGTTTGTTTGACTTTGACCCCTTGGTTGGACGATCTAATCCAATGTGTCCAGAGTTGGAATACAAAATAATAGACGAAACAGTCCATGCTACCGGAAATCTTGGCATCGCATACCAGGGGCCGCCTGACAGAATTCATGGTGGCGTAATTGCATCGATGTTTGATGCAGTTTTGTCTCGCGCTGAGCAGCTAACCGGTAGTCTGGGTTTTACCGGAAAATTAACTGTGCGGTATCTAAAACCGACACCATTGTTGACTGACATACACTTTGTCGCAAGGACAGAGAAAAAATCGGGACGCAAAACAGTGGTCAATGGGACGCTATCTGTCAATGGAGAGGTCACAGCTGAGGCGTCGTCATTAATGATTACCCTGAATAAATAAAAGGGTGTGTGCTTCGTTTCCAGAGAGCCTCTAGAGGTACGATTTGTAGAAAATGTAAATGCTTATTGCTGGTGAGGAGTTGAAAATTAGCCGTACGATTTGCAAGTCTGTGTTGACGCAACATCTCGTAACATTTTAACTATGCTTGTCAGAAAAATTCATTAGTACAAATTCAAAAACCATTCAAAAGATAGCGCATAATATTGTATTTTGTCGTATTCTTATTAGGTATTAAACAACGAGAAATTAATCTCCCTTAAACCCTAATGATTGAAGTGTAGGTGGGGTGTTTTGAATCCAACAAATAGTAACGAACCAACGTACTACCATAAGGTTGTCGATTGTCAGTGGGCCTGTCCTGCGCATACGCCAGTTCCTGAATATATTCGTCTTATAGCTCAATCTAAATATAGCGAAGCATATCAAATTAATTGGGAATCCAATCTTTTACCCGGAATTTTAGGCCGTGTTTGTGATCGTCCTTGTGAGCCAGCCTGTCGCCGAGGACGGGTTGATGAAGAGCCTGTGGCGATCTGTCGGTTAAAGCGGGTTGCCGCAGATAATAAAGATGATGATCTGATTGCTAAGTGGATGCCCACCATTCCTTCAGTTAAGAATGGCAAGAAGATTGTTTTGATCGGTGCTGGACCAGCCTCCTTGGCTGTGGCTCGCGATCTACTTCCATTGGGATATGAGGTGACGCTCCTTGAT
>JAESQG010000194.1 GCA_016765265.1 Pseudomonadales bacterium
AAGGGCCTATAGTCACACAATCGGTAAAGGGTTATTATAAAATCCTTTAAAAGAGAGTTAACAATAATAGGGAGAAGAATAATATGAGTATTAGTTTTGAGGGGAAAGTAGCAATTGTAACGGGTGCTGGAGCCGGCATAGGGCGTACCCATGCTCTTGAATTAGCCCGTCGCGGTGCCAAAGTGCTGGTGAATGATCTCGGTGGATCCGGTGACGGTGTCGGTAGCTCAAGTGAAGTCGCTCTGGCGGTGGTTGAAGAAATTAAAGCGCTAGGCGGAGAAGCTATTGCTAACGGCGCATCGGTGGCTGATGAAAAAGGGGCTCAAAGCATTGTTGATGATGCCATGAACGCTTGGGGGCGGGTCGATATAGTCATTAATAATGCGGGCATATTACGAGATAAATCTTTTCAGAAAGGAAGTTTGGAAGATTTTAAACTTGTAACCGATGTGAATTTGTATGGTTCCATGCTCGTCACTAAAGCCGCTTGGCCCATCATGAAAGAACAAAATTACGGTCGCGTGGTGTTTACCACTTCAGAGTCTGGATTACTGGGCAATTTTGGCCAAACCCACTATGGCGGGGCTAAGATGGGTCTTATCGGAATAATGAATAGCCTCCATATCGAAGGCAGAAAATATAATATCACTGTCAACAGTTTGGCCCCGGCAGCGGTTACACGTTTGACTAAACATTTAATGCCAAAAAAGGCTGAGGACACACTGAAGCCGGAGTTCGTTACTAGAGGCGCTTTATTTTTATGTTCTGAAGATGCACCAAACGGCTTAGTGCTGGCCGCATCTGGAGGAAAGTATTTCAGCTATAAACTTTTCAGAAACGAAGGGATTACCTTAGAGGCAGATGCGACATTAGAAGATTTTGCTGCGCAAGCAGATCAAGTGTTTGATATGGCCGGTGCGCGCCCTACCAAATCTTTGGGCGCCAGTTAGTTTTATGAAGATTGCTTAGCTTTCGCTGGACTATGCTTTCGCTGGACTATGGGCTTCATTGCCGTGAAAATGAAGCCCATTTTTATCGTGGGAAAATAAGCTATATTACCGATAATGTAACGGTTCAAGCGGTGCACAATGAGATAAGCGCTATGCTATCCATCCCCTCACTTAGCATAACCTCCGATATCGTCACCGCAATCGACACTTTGATTATTTACGGTAGTAACCGATCCTATCGTGGAGCAGATACCCGTAAACCCGTATTTTACGGTCAAGCAAATACAGAACTCCGAGCATAATCCACACTTAACTCACGATACGGAAGTCTTATCAACCATCCACGCCTTTGTCTCAAAAACGCTGGCAGCATCTACTATCAATCATAATAATGTACAACAAGAATACGAACTGTTGGCTCTGCAACAAACTTAGCTTTGTAGCAGCTTACGCAATACTACCGGATATTCTTCATCGTTCTAAAATGTGGTGCGATAACTGGTTTCAATAAGGAAGATTTCTATGAGTGACAGCGTATCTAGACCCGCAGTCGGGTTATAAAGAACATTATGGAATCGAGTGTCGTTTCCATTAGTACTAGATCCAGCCGGTATAAACATCTCGCTTTTCGTATAAACAACCGCAAAATCCACAGAGCTGGTTTTGGAAAGCTTGTAACTAAAACCGGTAGCAATCACATCTAAATCACCTAACGGAATCAAAAAATCTCTCTTGTCTTTAGGGATTCCAGTCTTTCTTGGCTCATAACCTAGCCGCAAGTCCAATTTCGAGTTGTAGGCATACTCAAAACCAATGCCCCAATTAACTGTATCATTATAACCTCTAGGCGCGGTCAATGAACCCGGTTGAGCCCCGACGACGCCCAACAAGCTAAATAGACCCACTACTCCTATGTTATGTTCAAAATCAATTACGATGGTGTCCCACTTGCTAGTTTCTGTCCATTTAACATCAAAGTTCATTTTTAACTTCGGTAATACTTGAACGCTCATACCCACAGCAAGATGCTGAGGTGTGGTCAAGGTGATTTCGGAATGAACCGACAAGAAGCCATCTTCAGGGGTACCAACAGCCTCCCTAAAAATCTGGTTCAATAGCAAGTTTGAACCTAATATTGTTGAATTGGCAAGTCCATTGAGTATTGCGTTCAGATCTAAGATTTCCATGTCAAACGATCCTTTTAATTTATCCACCGACTCGCTTTGATAAGTCATCCCTAAGGTTAGCCAATCGTTTGCTTCCCAAAGTATCCCTAAATTATAGGTAACAGAACGGTGCTTCTCGGCGTTATAGTCAAGTTTGAATACAGGATCAAATGGGGATAGTTCCGCGCGACAAACATCTAAATCTAGTAAAGAATCCGGTACATCTAAGATGTACTTAGGGTCGTCCGAGCGACCACAAAGGTCATTGGTGACATTGACTATTTCTCCAATGAGTTTGCTAGGGGATCGAAAAGGTATTTTCACGGCAACACCCATAAAAGACAATCCGACACTTAATCCAACGGATAATCTGTCTGTCATTTGATAAGCCACCGAGGGCGAAAAATAAGTAATGCGAGTGATACTGAGATTTTCACCGTAGACAATACCGGGATCATCCTCTTTTCGAGTCATACCCAGTATCATCGGAGCGTATACGCCGGTGGCGAAAGTGAAGTTTGATCCCTCTGGATTATAGGAGATGCCGCCAAGAGGTGCCATTAGTACCGGCAAATCAGTATGTTTACCGCCCGGTAGATAAACAGCCATTTTATCTACCGATGTTTTGGTACCCGCTAGAGGGTCAGTTAATCCACGCTCCTCGAGATCATCAATAACACTTTGATCGTTCAATTGAAATTCACCTTCAATCGTAACGTCACCGACTATGAACTTAAGTTCATATTGACGGCCTTTAAGTCGCGCTAAACCTGCGGGATTAAAATGAATGGAATCGATACCAGGAGGATCGGCGGTGACTGCATTTCCCAGAGAAATAGCTTTCGCATTACCAATTAGTAAATTCTGTAACATCTGGCCATGGCTTGGAGTACAAGCAAAAATAATCAGAAGGGTGAGTGTCTTCGTTACCTCGAGTTTGCGCATACTAACGTGCTTCCTGCAGCTTCACTTCCACGCTACTAAGTTAAACCATCTATGCGACAGCCTAATCTCAAGCGCGAACTTACTTTATCTTAATGTTGGGATACATCGAAGGTAACAACTTGGGGGGTAGTGCCGCGTTATACGCGAAAGTTCCATGCCACTAAGTGTCTCTTAGAGGACAATAACTGTTGTTATTGTTCCGCTATCGCAACGTCCTGTTCTTGGAAATTAATTTGACGAGATTTTGACCTTCATCGAAGCAAGAGTCAATCTCTTATTCAACTATGATTTAAAATACTTTATTTTAAATCATATGGTTACAGGGGAAATGGCTTTACATCTTGGAATAGATATAGCCTGTAACTGATTGAATGATAAGCAAAAAATAAACGAATTTGGAGCCCTAATTTTTGACAAAAACCACAGAGGTGTAAACCAAATATTCCTGTCCAACTCCCCAATAACATACCCACAAAGTCACTTCTCTCTAGATTTTGTCTTTTTATGAGGTCTTTTATGATTTTTAAGTTAGACATCACTTGGTGTTGTTTAACTTAATGCGGCATTGCTATTTATCTGTTTCATATCTATAAATTTGCGCCAACCAATATTGGTAACAAGCTGAGGAATATCTGTCGAGAAATTTTACACAGACTAATTCCTGTTATTAATTAACATATGAAAAACAACGATATAGAACGTGGCACGTTTTATGCGCTAGTCTTTGAGTTTTTAGTTTTTAGACGGATGAAAAATTATACTACGGAGATTTAAAGTAATGAGTAAATACAATAGAAACAATTGGAAAGTAGGCTCTATAGGACTTGTTCTAGGTTTAGTTTCGGCCACGACAGCTCACGCAACAATAATCGGAACTAGTGTCGAAGCAAGTATGGAAATTAGATATGGCTCAACAGTAGATGCAACAGGGATAGATTCTGGAACTACTGAAGCTAGCGTTTCGCTTATCGGTGCCGTAACGGGTGCAACCGCTTATTCAGATCTGGGTTTCAGCTCACTTGGAGCCGAATCTGCCACATTTGACTTTGACATAGGTTATGACGGTAATGGATACAGCGGCACTGGATATCTAGGATCATCTAGCAGTGGTAGTAATAGAGCAACAATCGAATATACAGCCACAAGTAATTTCAACATGCTGGTTGATTGGAACTTCGACTACTCTGGATCGAATCCATTTGGTTTACAAGTTGTAAATTTATCAGGTGGTCCATCTGAAATTCTAGGAGATTACGGTACTGTTGGCCACCACGAAGGCAGCACGAGTTATGGCTTAATCGCGGGCGATACCTATCTTTTTGAATTGGCTTTTTCTCCAAATGTTTCCGGTGGTCTTGGTAACATTGAAGGTTCATTGGCTGGTTTGTTTAACTTTAATTTTGACTCTTCCACTAGCGTACCTGAGCCTGGCTTTACTGAGTATTGGCCTACTCGGACTAGGGTTCTTACAAAAGAAGAAAATACGTTAAGGAAATCGTAAGAGAATGACTAAAGCGCCTCACTTCGGTGGGGCTTTTTATTTTGAAAACTCGCAGTTAAAACCCCTGTTAAATGATCAGCCTCATTACTAGAAGCGCCAGGTTATTTTACACTTCCTATTTTTAACCGTAACGCTTCCAGATCCTACACCTCTATCTATTTGATTATAATACTATTTATTAAATTAAAATATCTGGTATGGTTATTGCTTCGTATTGTGGGCGTATCCTACTGGGTAATAATTAATGTAGAAGAGATGCGGAACATTTTTCAATATAGCTTTTTATATTGAATTTCTAATTAGCAATACTGGAGTCGTATTATGAAAGTCAAACCCTATGCAAAATTCNTGAGATATTTAATGGTTATCTCNTTTTTTGGTGCCTTCGCACTACCTGCCTCAGCCGTTCCNGTTTTCTTCACGGATCGCGCTGCGTTTGACCTTGCTTCAGGCGCATTAAGTTTCGAAAGCTTTGAGGCCGATTTTAGTGTTAGTGGTACCCAGACATTCACTGATTTTACCGTTACTGAAACCGGTGGTGTAAACGCATTTGGTCAACTCCGTGATTTCGGATCACTGGGTGTCAGTTCAGCTATCATTGATGGCACCGGTGGACTTGTGTATGACGATAATAGCTCCAGCCTGGCCTCGTTTTTCTCGTTTAGCGGACAGGTTAATGCTTTTGGTATTCAAATCGCAACAAGCAGCANCAGCACAATAACTATTGGTGGTGATGTAAGTACATCCTTCAACCTGTTAGCGGGTGTTAGCTCTTTCTTTGGTGTAATCGATACTGCGGATCTGTTTAGCTCAATTACATTTGATGCAAGTGGTGGCCCGAACGTTGGTTTTGACGCAGCATCCTATGGTTTGGTAAGTAGTGTCCCAGAACCTGCGACTCTAATGATTTTAGGCCTTGGACTAGCAGGCTTAGGAGCTTCACGCNGNAAAAAAGCAGNTTAATAANTTATGTATCCTNGACAGCGCAACTTGNCAAAATACCNTTGGCTGNATAAGCACTGTTAAGCGAGACCATAATACTGCATCGTGAGTGGGACCCGAGGTGAAACGCGCCTTGGGTCTCACTCAGCTACTCAGCAAACCACTTCCCAGCTATCATTCAATCAATAATTATCCAATCAATAATNATCCAATCAANAAGCCTCGACCACTAAAACCTTTTCNATTTNTCCGTCGCTAAAAAGCTAATCACCCGACAAAAACCCTATTTTTATAACTCAACCCTTTGTGCTAAACGTTGCATTAATGAAGTTTAGCTTAGTACTTCTGCTAGACTTGATCTTGGACATGCATATCCCCCCCGGATTCCAGCACCGATATCGTTAAAACAAATAGGTAGGATGGTGCCGGCTCCGAGCATCCAATAAGTTTTATTAGAACCTTACATTCGAAAAACACTTAAGAAATAGTTGTTATGACAAACGAAAGCCATACCAATGAACTCCAACCACTTAATCATCCAAACATTAATCCATCTATTAAGCTTCTAACGGATTTTTTTGGTCGAAAAGCGTCTACACGACAACAAACGGAGATTAGAAACCCGCACAAAGAAAATGCAGTACCTGAAAAAGTGAAGCAATCCGCACGAAAAGCGTCAGTGTTATTTCTCCTCGTCGAGCACGACTACTCAAAAAGCAATACCAGCGGCTTATCCTTTATTCTAACTCGACGAAGTGAGAACATCCGTTTCGGAGGTCACCTTTGCTTACCAGGTGGCACCCAAGATGAGAGCGACAATTCCTCCACCTTCACCGCCTTAAGAGAGGCTCAAGAGGAGATAGGATTACCTCCGAGCAAGGTGGAGGTTCTCGGTACTTTAGGCAAATACTATAGTCAGGCCGGCTATTGCATCACACCGGTATTCGGTATCGCAAACCATCCATTGGAACTCAAAGCACAAACCGCGGAAGTATCTGACATATATGAAGTCCCCTTAGAACAGGTTTTTAGATCTGACTCATACACAACGAATAACTACGGCAATAACAGCTACTATCATTTTAATTATCAAGAATTAACAGTTAGAGGTCCCACGGCCTCTTTATTGATTGGATTCTATGAAGCTTTACTTGGATTTCAGAAGTAGGAATTGAATCGTCCTAGTTTTATCAGAGGCTGTTTTATCAGAGGTAGTTTTATTTGAGTCAAGAAATGTCGCTTGACTCAGTTTGTTGATGACACATCATTTCTAATTCAGAAGGCGGTACATCACCAATTGGGTTTAACCCACGTTAATGTTGGCCTGCTGATACCGTGCAAGTGAAAGTTGAAGAACATTGATATCCGTCGTCAATCGGAGTAAAAACGAGTGTAATCGTTTTAAGTAGTTCCTAATAACTAAAAAATAAAAAACACGATAGAACATTGGGGAGACAAGGATGAGTAATCGATTAAAAGGAAAAGTAG
>JAESQG010000195.1 GCA_016765265.1 Pseudomonadales bacterium
TTATCTGAGGCTAGCAGTTCACTGATATTTAAAGATTCATTATTGTGGTAGTGGGTTTGCAGCGCCAGCCAAAGCGCTTTTTTTTGGGCGGGCCATTGTGATAGTTCTTCTTTATTCATGTGTCGTTACGCTTTATAAAATTCGCGGTACCATTTGACAAAATTAGCGATACCGTCCTCAACGGAGGTTTTTGGTTGGTAACTGACGTCATCAATAAGTGCTTGAACATCGGCATAGGTATCAGGCACATCACCCAATTGAAGCGGTAACAGGTTTTTCTCAGCTTTTTTTCCTAGGCATTTTTCTAAAGTCGCGATGTAATGGGTCAGCTCCACGGGGCTGTTATTCCCTATATTATAGAGGCGGTAGGGAGCTTTGCTGGTAGCTGAGTCCGGGTCGTCGCCGTTCCAATCGGGGTTTGGTGGGGCTACGTGATCGAGGGTTCGAATCACTCCTTCAACAATATCATCAATGTAGGTGAAATCTCTACGGTGCTTGCCATAGTTAAATACATCAATGGGTTTGCCTTCCAGGATGTTTTTAGTGAAAAGGAATAAAGCCATATCCGGTCGACCCCAAGGACCATATACAGTGAAAAACCGTAAGCCTGTGGTGGGTATTTGGTATAGATGACTGTAAGTGTGGGCCATTAGTTCATTGGCTTTTTTGGTGGCTGCATAGAGGCTGACAGGATGATCTACATTCTGATGAACGGAAAAAGGCATCTTAGTGTTCGCGCCATAGACCGAACTACTGGAGGCGTAAACGAGATGTTCTACTTGGTTATGACGACAGCCTTCTAATATATTAGTAAAACCCACAATATTAGCATCAATATAAGCATGGGGGTTTTCTANGGAATANCGCACTCCCGCTTGGGCTGCTAAGTTNACTACTCGCTCTGGTTTATGTTTTTTGAAGGCGTTATCCATTAAATCCCGATTTTCAATATCACCTCGGATCTCTGTAAAACCAGCNTATTGTTTTACGCGATCTAGCCGTGCNAGTTTTAGATTAACGTCATAATAATCATTGAGATTATCTATGCCTATCACTTCATCACCGCGTTTAAGAAGCCGAATGGCCAATGTAGAGCCGATAAAGCCCGCGGTGCCGGTGACGAGTACTTTCATAGGGTGATACCTTAATTAGTGTCTATATTACTGTCNATATTACNGTCTATGAGATCAATACACGATTGTTCTATTTTCACTATCGCTATCGCTATCGANTAGAGACGTCCNTCCACCTCGTCTTTGTTGAAAATATATTTTACATCGAANAAGACAGAGGCGTTTTTGCCNAGTTTTTTGATAACATCAATCCCCATATCTTTGAACTGTTGGTGGGCNACCGCGAGAATAATAGCGTCATACTTACCATTAACCNAACGNCTAATTGGCGTAATGCCGTACTCCTTNTGAGCNGCTTCGGGGCTTATCCAAGGGTCATAGACGTCTNCGTTAGCGTGGTAGTCGTCAAATTCAGTGATGATGTCAACGACCCGNGTATTTCTAAGATCGGGACAATTTTCTTTGAAAGCTAAGCCTAATACCAGTATGTTTGAGTCTACNACGTGTATCTTTTTGCGTGTCATCATTTTAATAACTTGATCGGTGACATGAGGACCCATGCCGTCATTAATGCGTCTACCCGCTAATATCACTTCCGGATGATATCCGATTTCTTGCGCCTTATGAGTGAGGTAATAAGGGTCAACGCTGATGCAGTGACCCCCTACCAATCCCGGTCGGAAGGGCAAAAAATTCCATTTAGTGCCCGCAGCTTCCAACACTTCAAGAGTGTCAATACCCAACTGAGTGAAGATAAGAGACAACTCATTAACCAAGGCGATATTAAGGTCACGTTGTGTGTTTNCTATGACTTTGGCTGCTTCTGCCACACGAATACTGCTGGTTTTGTGTGTGCCGACGGTCACGATTTGCTGATATAAACTGTCGACGAAGTCGGCTATTTCAGGTGTGGAGCCTGACGTGACTTTTAGGATGTTAGTGACCCGGTGCTCTTTGTCACCAGGGTTAATTCTTTCCGGGCTGTAGCCTGCATAGAAATCCTTATTGAGCGTGAGCCCAGAGGCCTCTTCAATGATTGGAGTGCAGACTTCTTCCGTGGCGCCTGGGTATACCGNGGACTCAAATATAGCGACATCGCCTGGGCTAATAACTTCGCCTATAAGCAGGCTTGCTGAACGCAGGGGAGATAGATCCGGGTTGTTGTACTGGTCGATTGGGGTAGGTACAGTGACTATGTAGACGTTACAAGCTTTGATGTTGTCTTTGTTGCTGGCGTAAGTTAACTGAGTTGCTAAGATTAATTCCTGATCGTCCACCTCCAAGGTATTGTCATGCCCGGCTTGCAACTCATCTATTCGGTTTTGGTTAATGTCATACCCAACGGTGGGAAGAATCTTTCCAAATTCTACAGCTAACGGCAAGCCCACATAACCTAAACCAATAACGCAGAGCTTTGTATCCTCTATAGTAGGTATGACAGCAGGCATGACGAAGTTCCCTCTTTTTCCATTNCAAATTTAANGNAGATCGATGTATTGACGANTTTAAATGTCTATNGAGTGTTGNTACATACGATTTNGCACATACTATAAAGTAGACTTAATTCGCTTTTTACACTAATTAGGCAGCATAAATTAAAGGCGGATAGTCTACAGTAGTGATTAGCTTAAGGCGATACATGTAACAGCAAACACTTGAAAAATAGGTATTATTAACAAAAATAATAAACCATCAGGATGTATTATTAGGTAAGAATTGATAGCATGTATGCACATGTTTTATTAGGCGGGTGAAAAATCTGTTGAATGTTCTTAATTGATTTTGTTCAATAAGATATCAACAGGTCAATTAATGCCCTTTAACAAAAAATAGAGACATTAGCTTAACTATGTTATTCCGGGATGAATTGTTCTGATTTTTGGGATTTATCTGGTTTCTATAAATTATCTAGTTCAGCCAAATTTCCAGGAGCGCGTTGCGTGGCCCAAGTTCGTATATTTAAGCATTATGTACATTTGCCCTATTTGTTGTTGGGTATGACCGAGGGGCTTGTTTTTATGTTGGCAATTTACCTCGGTGCTTATATACGGTTTTTTAGCGATTTAACTGAGCTTGATTTGCTGGGAGCTCTATTGCCCAGAGCATTATTTTTTGCGGGAGTAATGCTTTTGAGTATGACCGCAATGGGGGTTTATCAGGCTCGTCTTAGAGAGGGCATTTCAGGTGTAATGTTGAGAACAGCAGCTAGTTTTCTTCTCGGCTCCACCGCGTTGTCTATGATATTTTATATTTTCCCAAGTTTATTTATAGGGCGGGGAGTTATCGCCTTGGCGGCCTTATTGTCGTTTTTTGCGGTAGGCGCGTTACGCTGGGTGTTTTTTAAGAAAGTTGATGAGGAGGTGTTGAAGCGTCATGTAGTTGTACTTGGTGCAGGATGGCGAGCACAAAATATTTTGGATCGGCTGACTTCAAAAACAGATACTCGTGGATTTGTATTAAGTGGTTTTATCAAAGTGGATGGTGAGGATGTCCAAATCGATGACAGCAGAGTGCTTAGTATTCCCAGTAAAAAACTATTCGATTATTGCAAAGAAAATGACATTGATGAGATTGTAGTAGCCGTTGATGATCGCCGGAAACATTTTCCTCTGGACGATTTGCTTGACTGCAAGCTTAGTGGAATTGATGTTGTTGAGATTATTACCTTCTTTGAAAGAGAGACAGGAAAGGTAGAGCTGGATCTTTTACACCCTAGCTGGATGGTGTTTTCCGATGGGTTTTCACAAAATTCTGTTACCGGTGCATTGGAGCGGGCGTTTGATGTGCTGGCCAGTTCCCTGTTGTTTTTAGCCACTTGGCCAATTATGCTGCTTACAGCTGTTGCCATTAAAATAGAGGAGGGGCCTACCGCTAGTGTCTTTTACAAGCAGCGACGGGTAGGGTTAGAAGGACGGTGTTTTAGCGTGTATAAATTTCGAAGTATGCGTGAGGATGCGGAGAAGAATGGTGCCCAATGGGCACAAGAGAACGACACTCGTATCACTCGGGTAGGCAATTTTATTCGAAAGGTTCGGATAGATGAACTTCCTCAAATATTGAATGTACTAAATGGTGATATGGGATTCGTGGGGCCTAGGCCAGAGCGCCCTGAATTCGTCAGTATTCTAGCAGAAAAAATTCCTTATTTTGACGAGCGACATAGGGTAAAACCGGGTATCACAGGATGGGCTCAGCTATGTTATCCGTATGGCGCTTCAGACGAAGATTCTGCACAGAAGCTTCAGTATGATCTGTATTATGTAAAGAATCACAGCTTATTATTGGACGCATTGATCCTGATACAAACTGTTGAAGTTATTTTGTTTGGTAAGGGGGCAAGATAATTAGTGCCGCAACAACGGTGTGTTGGAATGATTATTTCAAGCTGGTGTTAAGAGGGTTGTTGGGGTGTGAGTTCCAGTCAGTGACTTTTCCCTTATCATCAAAGACTATTCTTGAATCACCGTAAATCCAGACTTTGCCCTGGGTTAAGGAGGGTGCTCCTTGGGCTGAAAGGACGGTAGTCATGGGGGAGCCGTAGGTAAAGGTAATACGTTTGGAGTAAGCATTGTGATCTTGCTCGACGCCTAGAATTTCTTCAAGTAGACTTTTATCTTTCTCTTTGCCGCTAGCGGCTTCAAATTCGGCTTCCAGTCTTATTTTTTCAATTCGTTCTAAATCTTCACTGTTGATAACTACGGGTTCGTTTGATTTGTGTAAAGCGAACCAAAATACTCCAATAACCGTAGCCGCCAGCATCAAGTTTCCAATTGTTCTACGACTGGAGCCTCCCATGCGCTTTGATTTAGCCTCCAAATAATGTGTAGTAGTATCGGACTTGAAGCTATGGCTAGTGTTTGCTGTGACGCCTTGTAGGTCTTTCTCCGATATAAACCCAGGAACGGGGGGCAATTCCACTCCAACTTCTCGCAGATCTCCATTTTCTTGAAAAAGGTCAGAAAGGGCACGAAAAGACTCATTGATGAGTTTAAATTTTACTAATGCTTGGCTTTGTTCTTTTGACCCCTCCTCAAAGCGGTCTGGATGGTTTATCTGCGCGAGTTTTTTGTACGTTAGCCGAACTTCCTCCCAGGGACATCCAGGTTCTAACCCCAAGTTCAAGTAACATTCGTCAAAATCTTGTTGAGTGCTCATAAATAGGTAATCAACCTCGGTTGGTCTAAACCCATAGATTGTGTCTTAAGATTTACGTCATCTATGATGTCAAAGGTATAATTTTACTTGGTACCGCTAGCGCCTGCGTTACTGCCAAATCTGAGTTTGCCATAAGTATAGGGCTTTTGAATAGAGACTATAGTCACAGTTTAGCTTAAACAGATGGGTGTTTATTTTAGCTAGTATTTTTTTGTCAGCTGATTGGGAGTAGACATGGGGTCTTTCCTAGGCGTTTACTGTGTTTTGTTATATCAGGCTATGCGGGTGTGTGCCGTTGCTCCCGCACAATGGCTCCCGCACAATGGATGTCGCGAAAATGCAAAAATGTAAAAAAGTGGTATTATTTATGTTAGCTATTTTCTTTTTTTCGAAATGAAAGGTAACTAAACTTAGTACTGCTTTGAACTACCACATAGTCAATTGTTGAGCTACGAGCACTGGATGGGGATATAAAGAAAATAGAAACCCTATGCCGATACCATAAGGCCATAATCTAAGTTGTGGGTTTTAAGGTAAGTCTCTACAATCACACGTTTATTTATACATATAAAAAAGGGAGTCTATCGTGACATTAACGAACATTACAAAAGTATTACTCATTAGCAGCTTGTATATTGGCTTTGGGCTGGGCAGCGTTGTTGCCGCTACAGAAGAAGAGTCGTTACCAAATGGTGAAAATCAATACATTATCGGTGTAGCGGACTCCGTTCAAATCAGTGTTTGGCGCAACCAAGATTTGTCCATCACTGTACCCGTACGTCCTGACGGGAAAATATCCACTCCGTTGGTGGGGGATGTGATGGCTGCTGGGAAAACGCCTATGGCACTGGCGGATGATATTAAGAAACGATTAGGTGTTTACATTCGCGATCCACAAGTGACGGTGGTAATGACGGGGTTAAATAGCCACGAATTTATTTCTCGTGTACGTGTCACAGGTGCCGTGGGTTCACCAACCACTATTCCTCATCGTAAGGGAATGACGGTGTTGGATTTGATACTCGTTGCAGGTGGTCCCAGCATTTATGCTTCAGGGAACAAAACGAAACTGTATCGCCAAAATAAAGAGGGTTCCACCGAAACATTAAAGATCAAATTAGACGATATATTGAAAAAAGGTAAGCTGGATACAAATTACATTATCCTGCCGGGCGATATACTGACAGTCCCTGAGCGTCTATTCTAAAAGAATATTTAGACAACAGAATATTCAGATAAAAACGAAAGGCAAAATAGCTAATGAATATGCCCATTGAACAATTGGTTCTGGTGGTTCTCAGGGAAGTGTTGGCAAGACTGCACCTTATCGTACTGTGCTTTGTAGTACTGAGTGTGGCCGTATTGATCATCGGTTATAATTGGCCAAAACAGTTTTCCTCAACGACCTCACTTTTTGCTGACCAAACTAATATTATACGACCGTTAATGCAGGGGATTGCCGACACTACTCAGATAATGAGTCAAGCTAAGGCCCGAGAGGTTATTTATAGCCGATGTGCCATGAAGGAAATTCTGCAGGTGGGTGGATGGATGGATAACAATCCGTCACCTATAGATCAAGAGCGAATAGCAAATGAGATAAAGGCTAGAACGATTGTAGGAGTGGCATCGGGTTTAATACGTATTACCTATGCAGATAACGATGCTGAGAGAGCGTTTAGAACTGCCTCGAAATATGCTGAAATGTTTCTGGACGAAACTGTACGTGCCAAGAAACAGGAGTCTAGAGAAGCCTATGGTTTTATCGATAAACAAGTTGTTGAATATCATAAAAAGCTAACGCAAGCAGAGGATCGTCTAAAAACGTTTCGCAGCGATAATATTGATGCGACTCCAGGTCGACAAAACGAAGTTTACGCCAGTATAAGTGAGTTAAGGCGAAGTATCGACTCAGCTGATTTGTCATTAAAAGAAGCTGAGATACGTAAAAAATCATTGGAAAGTCAACTGGCTGGAGAGACGGAGAATGCTAGTTCAGGAATCACTACATCGTTTTATCGGGAAAGATTGGAACAACTTAATCGACAGTATGAATCACTAAAGCTGAGTTATCACGACTCCTATCCTGATGTGATTCGCACTAAGCAACAAATTGAGGATATTAAGAAGACCATAGATGGTGAAAACAAGAGGGCAGATATTGCTAGAAACAATGCTAAAAGGTCTGGCCAGCGTTATAGAGATGAAAACTTGTCTTACACTCCTTTTTATCAGCAACTGAAAATCAATCTATCAGGAACCAGAACAGAAATAGAAATGTTTAAAACGCGCTTGGTAGAAACTAAAAAACGGCTAAATAGCGAGAGAGAACGGGCCTTAATGATGAGTGAGGGCCAGGCTCTTGAGTCAGAGCTTGCGCGGGACTATGACGTTAATCAGGCGATTTATCAGGATTTGCTTAGAAAGAGAGAGAATGCACGGGTGTCCATGCATTTGGATATGGAGGGTCGTGGATTGACTTACAAAGTACAAGAGCCCGCAAATCTGCCGCTGGTGCCCAGCGGCCTCAGATTTTTACACTTTCTTGTACTGGGGCCATTAGCCGGATTAGGTGTACCGCTTGGTTTACTCTTTGTGTTGATACAAGTGGATCCAAGGGTTCGATTAGAAGCTGTTTTGAGCGATAAAATGGAATTGCCAGTCATTGCAGTGATAGGAGAGGTCGTCGATGTTGGGAGTAATCACACTAAAGATTATGCTCTGCTGGGTATAGGGCTGGCTTCTGTTGCTGTTATTTATATTACCCTAATCTGGGCTAAGCTAACAGATTTCCAGTTTAATGTATTATTTGGAGCTGGGTGATGATACCCGAAGACGAAGCACGAAAAAAAACGGGTGAGCGCCCAAATGGAGTGGTAGATTTGGATGCGAAGCGATCCATGGTACCGCGTTCACCAAATCATGAACATGAACTGGCGAGTTTAGTTGCTGCAAGCAAGCAAATCGCCAGCATGGCTGAACCTACTAAGCTTACCCCTGAAGAATTGGACGCAAAAAAAATTATATATCCCGAAATGGCTGATCATAGCGTTATAGACTCTTTTCGGGAGCTGAGAACGAAGTTGACCCAGCTTGCCCGGGGGGAGAATCAAATTACGATGATTACATCGGTTTGCCCTCGAGGCGGAAGTACTCATGTCGCACTAAACTTGGCGGCAGCTTTTTCGTTGGACGAAAGCAAAACCTCTCTCTTAATTGATTGTAATTTGAGAAATCCAGGTCTTCATGATCGTCTTTATTTGGACCCGGAATATGGGTTAACTGATTTTTTAGAAAAGGAAGTTGTGGGGATAGACAGCATTATTTATGCCACAGGTATTCACCGATTGAGGTTAATACCTGTAGGTAGAAGGCGTGAAGCAGCTTCCGAGTTTTTTACGTCTTTGCGAATGAAAGCGTTTTTGGATGTATTGAAACGTCGTTATCCTGATCGCCATATTTTTGTGGATGCACCTCCGGTAGGGTCTTCAGCAGATGCGAGAATATTATCCCATCTGTGCGATCGATCTATCTTGGTTGTGCCTTACGGGCGAGTTTTAGAGTCTCAAGTATTTTCTGCTGTTGATGCCTTGGGGGAGGATAAGTTGGCTGGCGTAATTTTAAATAAATAGTTGATGTCAAACACTCTTTAGATATTGTTTTTTTATGGGGCCGTGATACTGAGTTATTTTCATTAGATGAAATATAGCAAATGGCGATTGCGGGATTTGAAATTTTTTCAGGGGCGTGACTAAGACTTATTCACGTAGGTTGATGACATATTTAATAGTAAAATTTCGTAAGTTAATAGTTCCTATCATATGCTGCCTTTTTGTAGTGAATGTGCAGGGGGCAGAGCGACATTACTCTTTAGCCCAATCTGTTGCCTACGACGACAATGCTGATTTCGACAATGTAGGTGTTAAGAGTAATGTTTCTCATTTGTCTTCGGCCAATATTAGCTACCAGGATGTTACCGCTAAGTTTAGTGTGAATGTTGATACGGATATTCAGTATGTGAACCATTCAAGAATTGGCCTAAATGATGGCGCTTCGGCCAATGGAGTAGCGGAAATAAGATATACGGTTCTTCCTGGGCGATGGAATATAGGCCTTCGAGATTTGGCGGTATATTCTAGAGATTATTCTGAGCTGGAAGCCTCGGGGAACGAAGAGCAAGTTAATACTCTTTCATACAGTACTGATGTGGGGTTCAAACTTGGATCGTTATCAAATATTTCCATAAGTGGGGATCGATCTCGCACCGAAAACGAAGATGATACTGAATTTGATGCGGTTTCCAAAATGGGTCGCCTTACTCTTCAGAATTCCCTTAGTCCCTTAACAAATCTAAATCTAACCTACACCTATACCGATACCGTTCAATTCTTTAATGGGNGTGATGTGGGGTCAACGCGTTTGGAAAGTAAGAGCGCTGGCATAACACGAGTGTTCACAAGGAGTAACTTATCACTATCGGCAGGTATAACCAGTCCAGTGGGTTCGCTCTCTGGCCAAGATGATATAGATAATTATTCCTTTAGTTATCAGTATACGCTCAATAGTAGGCTTGATGTGCGATTGTTAGCGAGAAAGGATGCCTCAAACACAGATACTACATCAGCAGCTACAGCAATCATTATCGATGGTCTTTCCGAAGATGAACGAGGAGATTTGGTCGTTGATTGGGTCGGTGGTGGTATTGCCTCATTTAACTTAAGACTATTTTATGGTGAAAGCGAAACACTTATTACCAACACCAGTAGAATTGCCGCGATCTTAAATTTGGGTGGGTCAGATTTNGATAATGATACTAAAGCAAGNTTTCATGGNTGGGAGTTGTCTGCTCCTAGCACTGTAACACCTAGTTTAACTNTGATTCCTACCATTCGGATGGAGACAAGGCAGTTTGAAGGCCTGCAAGTCACTAGAGATCGAGTGACATCTAATCTTGAGTTCGTGTCCTCGGTAGGCGAAATTAAACAATTTATGATGAGCCTTAGCGCGAACTATAGAGTCAATACTGCTCTTGAGATTAATGCTACTTTTGAGAGAAGAATTGCAGATGAAGATAGTATNGATAGAGAATCGGCATCGTTNCNNGGGCCAGTGACTNAACNACCNNNTATTACNGATATAAANCCCAACGCNAACGTTTTNAGTCTAAGTGTACAATACAATATATAATAGAGAAGGGAAGGGGGGCATCGGNGATGAATTTTTTTGAGTCCGGTCACCAAAGCCCTAGGTTTGTTAAAGAATGAAAAATGAAAGCATTGTGTTTTTCTCATCTGATGACTGGGGTTGGAAGACGAGTAAATATCAATTATCAACACGACTNGCGAAAGATAATAAATTGTTATTTGTGTCCTCCATAGGCTTTCGTGCCCCGACTGCTTCAACTGAAGACATGGGGCGAATTTTCAATAAGCTAAANAGCTTTTTTAAAGGTTTAGATAAAATAAATGAAAACCTTTACGTGCTAACTCCACTCATTGTTCCTTTTTATTGGTTTCCATTTAAAGACGGTTTTAACCGAGTGTTTCTGCAACTGCAAGTTGCAGTTGCAAAGAGTAGACTAGGAATGAAAACGCCCTATACTTTCGTGTTTTCTCAAAATTGGTATGAATATGTAAAAAATATGAGTCGNAAAAAACTCATCTATTATTGTGTGGATGAGCAAACCGGGTTTGCTGGTTTAGATGACCAGAGCTTCTTTGATTTAGATAAGAAAATGAATGAGTTGGCTGATGTGATCATGTGTTCTGCTCGTACGTTGTATGAAAAAAACAAGCAAACAAATGAAAATACCTACTATATGCCCCATGGTGTAAATTATGAATTATTCGCTTCCACCCTAAATGATGATGTGGAGGTGGCTAGCGATTTATCCCCAATAAAGAAACCAGTCTTTCTTTTTTTTGGACATATTTCCTATGATTGGGTTGATAAAGATTTAGTTATATTTCTAGCCAAAGAGAAGCCAGATTGGTCCTGGGTATATGTTGGTAGATACTCCATGAATGAAAATGAGTTTTCTGATTTTGATAATATTTATCTACTGGGAGAAAAAGAGTTTGAAACTTTACCGACATACTGCAAAGGGGCCGATGTGGCAACAATCCCTTTTGTTTATTCTGATCTGACAAATAACTGCAATCCCTTAAAATTACCAGAATACTTTGCCGCTGGACTCCCCGTGGTGTCGACCAATATACCGGAGGTTAAAGCCAGCTACGGTGATGCGGTTTATATCAGCTCGACGAATGAGGAGTTTCTTGCCGCGTGCGAAAAAGCGCTTACAGAGAAAAATGAACAATATGTTAAAAAACTCTCTGATGAAATGGCACAGCACAGTTGGGACCAGCGAGTACGAAATATCTATGACATCATTCAGAGTTAGGATTTATGCCCAATAAAATCAAGGTGCTCCATATTGTACAGTCATTGGAAACTGGAGGATTGGAAAACGGTATAGTCAATTTAGTTAATCGATCCAGTATAGATCAATTTCAGGTGGATGTGCTTTGTTTGAGAGCAAAAGGTGAATTGGCGCAACGCATTACTAATGTTAATAGTCAAATTATTTTCGATGGTAACGGTAACGAAAGTATTAAAGTGGCCATTGATAAAGTACGTTCTACCTGCCGACAGGGACAATATCACATTATTCATGCCCACGGCTGGACCACTATGCTCGCGGGGTATGTAGGTGGGAAATTAGCCCGGACACCTGTGATTATGAATGGAGAGCATGGAACATTGTATTTCGATACATGGCGCAGGAGATTGTTTCAGCGTTTTTTGTTTAATCGAATGGCGCTTAACTTGACCGTTTCTAGTGCGTTAAAAGAAGAAATTAAACAACGTTTTGGAGTTTCTGGGAAAAATTTCAAAGCTATAATTAATGGTGTAGATATCGACAAGTTTAAGCCTGCATCTGAGGAGGAGAGAAGTACAATTAGACAATCTTTGGGCTTTACAGATGAGCATTTTATTGTTGGATGCGTTGGGCGTCTCGCACAGGTGAAGAATTATCCGAGTTTAATTCATGGGTTTTCCATAGCGGCTAATAAGAATTCTGATATCCGATTAGTTTTTGCTGGCGATGGCCCTATGAGACAAGAATTAGAGATGTTGGCGAGTGAATTGGGGGTGGCTGAGCAGGTTTTGTTTCTCGGGCGTAGAGATGATGTACCAACGCTAATGAACGTATATGATATTTTCGTTCAACCTTCGTTTAGAGAAGGGTTATCCAATACTATCT
>JAESQG010000196.1 GCA_016765265.1 Pseudomonadales bacterium
TTATATCGAACTCTCTCACTAAGGGACTCACTAATGTGGCAATGGATCGAAATGCCACCGCATCTTGTTTAAATCGCTCTTCTACATTGGGTATCCGAATTTTTACAGCGACATCTTCACCATTAACCAACCGAGCCTGGTGCACTTGCGCGACTGAGGCAGTGGCTTTAGGAACAATATTAAATTCAGAGAACAATTTTTCCCAACCTTCCCCCCAAGCCTCGTCTAATGTTGGTTTCAGTTCACTAAATAAAATAGGGGCTGCGGAATTTTGCAAACCTTGTAGAGCCTCAATATATTCCGGGGGTAAGATATCGGGACGACAACTGAGAAACTGCGCGAACTTGACCCACGTGGCACCATTCTTTC
This sequence comes from Pseudomonadales bacterium, assembly GCA_016765265.1. Taxonomy (GTDB): domain Bacteria; phylum Pseudomonadota; class Gammaproteobacteria; order Pseudomonadales; family DC-out160; genus DC-out160. Next base: position 370 of record JAESQG010000196.1, read on the forward strand.
TGCAGATATCACAAACTATTGCCGCATTTTCCCGATGCAGCGACGATAGATGTACAAGCTTTTCTGCGCTAGATGCTCTCGCTATTTTACGTCGATATTTCCTATAACCTTTTTCTATATTGAAAGCACCTTGGACTACTTTAATATAACGATCCCCTCCATAGGCCAAGGTTTTAGCGTCCAGCAATGTAGACTTAACTAAACGAAAAGTGTCTTTNAATCGTTGCCTCTTACTAATTATCTTAACCTCGTTTCTAAATTAGTTCGTGCCTTTAGCTAAAGACATCAACATTTGATTGCACTCTGTATTGCACTCTAGACCGCACCCAGTAAAGTAGCTGTTTTAGAGCATCAGGTACCTTTGCAGCGTAATACTATATTATTTTTTAAGTAATATGGAGTAACACTTCGTTTAAGTATCCAAGCCGACCTTTTCTCATTTGTTCTAAAGGAGACTTCCCTGCGAAAAAACCATCATCATTGGGGCATCTCACCCAAGCTAAACTAGACTCTTGATCAGGCAAGTAAACTTTTAGCGAGTTGTATATAGCGAGTAAATACGAAATACGTTTTATCTGTAACTCATCTAACAAGACATTTTCTTGATTCGTAAACCACTGAGCAAATAAGCCCCGAGGAGGATTGCCCATCAAATCGCTGGCCTCATCTATTGAAAGCTGCCAGCGGTCGCATATGGCACGAAAAGCTTTGAGGCTAGGNCCACTTAACTTTTTAGCTAATAATGGTTGCTGGTTGCGATGTTGATGTAGTTTCTGCACCTTCACCCTACTGAAGCCGATCACGAAACAGTCTATTAACTATCACGAAACAGCCTATTAACTATAGTTTAGAACTATTTCATGATCTGGGTAGTCTATTAGCCTAGAATTGCCTTGGCGTTGGCAATTATGTGAACTACATATAGGGTATGGAAGCCGTTGATTTACTAGGAAAATTAAATTCGAATGAGCGAACGATACAGTGTTATCTTTCTCAGTGAAGACCTTACCCTTCTGGAAGAAACAGAAAAACAGCTTTCACAACAAGTAGATTACTTCAGAGCTAACTTTGCTTCAGAAGCTGAAAGTAAAGCCTTGAGCAATAACGCAAACCTAATCGCCATCGATAGTCGCATCGCGGGCAATAGGGGCCATGAGATCTGCGAAGAATTTAAAAATCAAAAAGAGACTAGTCACATTGCCATACTTTTGCTCGCTCACACCAAAGGAATTGATGAGAAAATTAAAGCCCTAGCAATAGGCTGCGATCAAACCATCTATTATCCGGACAGCGGAGATTCTGTCTTAGAAAAAGTTGAACAAGCNATTGACCATAGAGAAAAACAGCAAAAACAGTCCTTAAACCGTGATGATAACTCCGGCTTTATAACCTCCTTTAACTACAACCAATTTTATGATGCCTGCTTCGACTGCGAAACGGGAGACGATCTAGCTAATCTGTTTANGTCCGGCGCACATCAACTCAAACTTNATTGTGCNATTCAAATNAGAATGAAAGATAAAAGGGTGGATGTGGAATTAACGGGGACACCCAGNGAANTAGACTCCCTACTACTGGCGCACCTTAAACCTCAAACGGAAACGATGCCTCTCGGNACCAGCATGGTAGTCAATCGCCCTAAAGTGGGGGCCATGGTAAAACACATGCCNTTAGGGAATTTTAAACACTACGATTTCATACAAGAAACCCTAGAAGCGATGCTAGATACTATCAACACCCAAGTGGAGCAACTTGACTTCCAACCCGATGAAGCTTCTACTGTCAATCCAGCAAAAGAATTAATGGCCATTGCTGGGATTATCTATTCATTCTTATCCAAATTTCAATCAGCAGGGGCCTCAGAGGAGGATATCCAGGACCAATCAACTGAATTATTGGCAAAAGTAAAAACCTTGTTAGCGCAGTCCGACATTTTCCCTAAAGACGAGGAGAAGGTATTGGGGCCCGTTAAAGACTATATTGATAACTCCATTCTTAACTTTAAAAATAAAAAAGCCTATGGCGACAACGAGCTGGGCAATCTAATGGAAATGCTACGTTCCGTCATTATTCCCTGAGGACACTAGCCCCAAGCCTCTCAGCTAGATTATTCTAAATATGGGCTATTCCAAATATAGGCTATTCTGGTTAATAGAGGCATTTTAGATACACCAATTACGGATTAAAATACTGAATGAGAACAGTTAAAGATAATGAGGTTACAGTTTGTCATTTATACGTATTCTAATGCTCTCGATCATGAGTGCTCTAAGCCTATTTTCTTATAGCGCCTTGGCAGGATCAATTTTCGTTTACAAGGATGCGAAGGGATCGCTTACCTTTACCGATGCACCTATGCGTGAAAAAGGCNACAAACTCATATCAACGCAACAAAGGGGCAGTCGTGGACGAAGTAAATGGAATAATAAGGCAAAAAATAATGATCCATCGACACAATATGATAGCTATATTAGCTATGCTGCTCGCTCCTATCGACTAGATCCCTCTCTCATCAAAGCCGTCATCCATGCCGAGTCTTACTTCAACACCTATGCTCGCTCCTCTGCGGGTGCGCTTGGTCTCATGCAATTGATGCCTGCCACTGCCGGTATGTACCACATAGACAATCCCTACAATCCAAGGCAAAATATTTTGGCTGGGACCAAACATCTCAGTTATTTGCTGAAGAAATACGGTGACAACTTAGATTTTGCACTTGCCGCCTATAATGCAGGGGAAACTAGCGTTAAACGATACAACGGTATCCCACCCTATAAAGAAACGATAAATTACGTGGCAAAAGTAAAACGATTACATAAGCAATATAGTCTGGGNATATGAATTCTGGTTNTAGGTTTTAGGTTCTAGGTTCTAAAATCTAGCTATCCTCTCCGAGAAAAAACCACGTCTCTAAAACCGAATCNGGATTAAGAGAAACAGAGCTAATNCCCTTTTCCATCAGCCATTTTGCAAAATCAGGATAATCAGAAGGTCCTTGCCCACAAATACCGACGTATTTACCCGCTTTGTGGCAGGCGTCTATCGCTTTCTCTAGCAGCATCTTAATCGCCGGATCACGCTCATCAAAAAGGTGAGATATAATCCCAGAGTCCCGGTCTAAGCCTAAAGTTAATTGGGTTAAATCATTTGAGCCTATTGAAAAGCCGTCAAAATGCTCGAGAAACTCATCTGCCAGNAGCGCATTAGAGGGGATTTCACACATCATAATAACCCGTAATCCCTTCTCCCCACGTTTCAGACCNTTATCTTCTAACAACTTAATGACCTGTTGAGCTTCACCCACGGTACGGACAAAAGGCACCATGATTTCCACATTATCCAGGCCCATCTCTTCGCGAACAAACTTAAGCGCACGGCACTCCAACTCGAAACAATCTTGAAAGCTATCGGAGATNTACCGAGAGGCTCCACGAAAACCAAGCATGGGGTTTTCTTCATCCGGCTCATACAGACGTCCACCAATCAGGTTTGCATATTCATTGGATTTGAAATCAGACAATCTAACAATTACTTTTTTTGGAGCGAAAGCACCGGCCAGTGTGGCTATACCTTCCGCAAGCTTTGCGATATAAAACTCAACGGGGCCATCATAGCCCGCTATGCGACGATCCACTGCCTTCTTCACGTCCGGAGGAAGAGAGTCGTAGTTTAATAATGCTTTCGGATGTACTCCAATCATCCGATTTATAATAAACTCCAGTCTCGCTAGGCCAACACCTTTGTTAGGCAATGATTGAAAATCAAANGCNCGATCTGGATTNCCTACATTCANCATNATATCGAAAGGGACNGGGGGCATNGAGTCAANGCTGTTAGTTTGAATATCAAAGCCTAAACGGCCNTCGTAAATTATGCCCGTGTCGCCTTCAGCACAGGATATGGTGACATCCATTCCGTCTTTTAAGATCTCGGTGGCATCACCACAGCCCACAACAGCAGGGATACCCAGTTCCCTCGCAATGATAGCTGCATGACAGGTGCGGCCACCGCGATTAGTCACTATGGCCGAAGCCCGTTTCATGATGGGCTCCCAATCGGGATCAGTCATATCCGTNACCAANACATCTCCGGGTTGTATCAAATCCATTTCACGGGCACTCATGATTTTTTTCACAGTGCCTGAATTAATTTTCTGCCCTACGGCACGTCCCTCAAGAATCGCTTTACCTTTTTCTTTTAGCAAATACCTTTCCATTACATTGCCACTACGACTCTGCACGGTTTCAGGACGTGCTTGCACAATATAGATCTTGCCATTATCGCCGTCTTTAGCCCATTCTATATCCATAGGCATACCGTAATGCTGCTCAATAATAACGGCCTGTTTTGCTAAATCAGTGACATCCGTATCGCTAATGGAAAACTTCAATCTATCCGCATCATCCACATCAATCGTTGTCACCGACACGCCCGTGTGACCGTGCTCGCCATATACCATCTTGATGGCTTTGCTGCCCATGTTACGTCTCAGTATTGCTTGTCGCTGCTTCGCAAGCGTGGGTTTGTGCACATAAAATTCATCAGGGTTAACCGCCCCCTGAACNNTGGTTTCACCCAGACCGTAAGAGGCGGTGATAAAAACCACGTCTTCAAACCCGGATTCCGTATCAACGGTGAACATCACTCCTGCTGATCCCGTTTCACTGCGCACCATGTGCTGAATACCCGCAGATAGAGCGACACCGGAATGCTCAAAGCCCTTATGCTCACGATAGGAGATGGCCCTGTCATTGTAGAGCGAGGCGAACACTTCCTTGATGGAAGTCATGACATGGTCTATCCCGCGTATATTTAAAAATGTCTCTTGTTGTCCGGCAAAGGATGCGTCTGGCAAATCCTCTGCTGTTGCCGAGGAGCGCACTGCCACAGCGATCTCATCCGCCGACGCACTGAGCTTCTTGTAGGCAGCGCATATCGCCTTTTCGAGCCCCTCAGGTAGTGGAGCATCAATGACCCATTGCCGTATTTTTTTCCCTGTTTCGGTCAAAGCGTTTAAATCTCGAACATCCAAGCTTTCCAGTTCATGATCAATTTTGTCCTTAAGACCGCTAGTCTGCAAAAAATCACGATAAGCCTGCGCAGTNGTAGCAAAACCGTCAGGTACACTCACGCCCAGGTCGGATAAGTTTGATATCATTTCTCCGAGCGACGCATTTTTACCGCCAACACGGTCTACATCCCCGTTACCAATATCTTGAAACCAAACTACGTAATCTTCCAAGATTTATCTCCTAACAATTAACAATTAACAATTAACAACTAACAATTGATGACCATCTGTTGCTTCGTAAAACGAGCTAAACTATAGCGAATATCCACACAAAATGTAATCGAAAACATGTAAATTGATCAGGGTAAAGCCCATTATTTAAGCGCCAACTCCAAGAAATTGAGTAGACCCTCCTGACTAACGCAGGCGCNGCTAGCTGACTCGCGCCNCTATTCAACCCATCGGGCAACAGAGGGAAATTAAGACTTTGCAGATTTTTTAAGACACGATAAACTTAGGTCCTGAACTGATTCACACCCGCTAGNGGTAAAAGCAATTTGAATAATAAACGCAAAGTCTTCTTCCTCTCTGATGGTACCGGCATTACAGCGGAAACCATGGGGAATAGCCTGCTCTCTCAGTTTGACGATATTGATTTTGATAAGGATACTATTCCTTTTATTGATACTGTTGAAAAAGCGGAAGAGCAAGTCGCTATCATCAATAAAATTGCGGAGGAAGACGGAGTCAAACCCCTGGTTTTTGACACCATGGTGGATCGCGATGTACGCCNAACTCTTTTGGGNTGCAAAGGCTTCACCATCGATATCTTTGGCGCGTTTATCAAACCATTAGAAGACGAGTTAGGGGTACAATCTTCACACAGCGTCGGCAAAACNCACTCNATTGTNAATACCGAGAGTTACAAGATCANGATCGACGCGGTCCATTTCGCTCTNGATAATGATGATGGTGCNCGCACCCGACTTTATGATCAAGCAGATATTATCATCGTAGGGGTTTCCAGGAGCGGTAAGACGCCCACCTGCCTTTATCTGGCTATGCAGTTTGGTATTAAAGCTGCAAATTACCCTCTGACCGAAGATGATCTCGACGATCTGCGTTTACCAAAAGTACTTAAAACCTATAAAAATAAACTGTTTGGTTTGAGCATCGACACCGACAGACTTGTGGCCATTCGCAATGAACGTAAGCCCAACAGCAAATATTCATCATTTAGACAAGTAGAAATGGAAGTTAGGGGTGTGGAGGCACTGTACACCAAGGAACGTATCCCTAGCGTCAACAGTACTCATTATTCGGTGGAAGAGATTTCGACTCGCATCCTAGCAACCACCGGTATAGATCGGCGTATCGCCTAATTAAGTCACTTCGTCGCTATCACGTCATTTTTTGCACAGTAAAAAGCCCCACTCTCTATCGAGGAATGAGGCTTATTATGGTCAGGCAATGACTTATTTTATTATTTTTGTATTAATCTTCTTCTTATTTTTGGTCACTGCCACCCTGTTTTTTCTTTCTGACTTTTCTTAATAGTAGATTTTTATTTTTATTATGTTTTTTTATTTTTATTAAAAAGCGTTCACCACTCGCGGCTAACAACAGATTTTTCTTTTTTTCTTATTAATGTTCTTCTTGTTTTGCTAAAACCTTCTTCGCTGCGGGAGAACACAATTTGTCATAGTGCACTTAAATGAGCAAGTGTCGCTTTGTAATCAATTTGTTATTAAGTGCAACACTAATAACAACGCTAACAGTACCACCAGATTCTTATATCAATACCACTATAGAAATGGCACTAATAGCAATGAAACCCGGATAATTGGGCTAATCCGCCCACAAACTCAACATTTGTGTTTGCACGCGAGCGGTGTTTTTCAAAGTTTTTCTTGTCTCTACTCTGTATACAGATACAATTGACTTGAACAGAGTCAATGTCGCCAAAACTCACAAGTTGCTTTCTATCGGTTAATGAATACTAACCTCTCCGCTCATTTCTATTCGGCTTAAGTTAATGTCAACCGCA
>JAESQG010000197.1 GCA_016765265.1 Pseudomonadales bacterium
TTTTTCGCTGAATAGTTACAGATATTTATCATATCCCCAGTCTCTCGCTTCTACGTAATAATCCGCTTTGTTCAATTTCTATTCCTCCATTTTTTGTAAGCCCCTTTTCCCGCGCTATACATATTTTTCGCTTGACCATTGGCGAACTGATATTGCGTTGGCATGTAACCGCCAGCGATATTCATTGCAATCGAATCAACCTTTTTGAACAGGAAAATAAGTATTGTTGCGATAAGAAAAAATGCGCCCAGGTGACCTGAATCAATGACGCCACCTAGCGCATCACGTTCTATCACTTCCATTGACGGTTTTAGCGCAAATAAGGTGAGGGTCAACAGTGAATACAAAATGATGGGTACTAAAAAGCACCCGAAGAGCATTCTAATCCAGCCTTCGAATAACCCTCTCGTTGAATTAAAGAGTAAGAACGTGAAGAATATTGGCGCTAGTGCCATCAGTATTCCTGATAGGATTTTGGGTACAATAATTAAACCCACCGTTAGAGATGTAATTATCATCGTTATTAACCACACAGCACCGCCCCATACAAAATAAACTGACAAAATCCCCATTTCGGACATACTCATGATCGCCTCACCTAACAAAGTGCCTTTGTCATAGAAAATAGAGGCTGCGTGGTTAATGTCTTGTGAATTGTAATATTGAGTATCGAGGGCGTTTAGAATCGAGGATATCAAGGTGTCGGGGCCGTAAATGAAAAAAACATACNTAGTTTCGTAAAAAAAACTAAAACTAAAACCAAAAGCCATAATGAAGAATACCCGCCCAATGTGCCAAACAAATTCACTGACCGTTGGGCCCGGTGAAATCTTACCGAACATAACTAAGTAGCCGTAAATCCCGACATACAAGGCAATGATCAGCGCAATCAGCTCTCTGTTCTCCATCACCAACGCGTTATAGACGCTGTTAACAAAATCAACATTTAGGCTATCTATTGCGCTAAATATTTTATTTATTAATTGTGAACCACGAGAGCTAACCCCTATCTCACTTGCTGTCTCTGCTAGCGTTTTTTCCATCTCGCCGCACCTCTTTTTCATTTTCGAATTGATTGTTAATCGGCTCGTAACTTCCAGGTACGGGTGCTCTTAGGTCTTGATAGGCACAAGCGGATATTAATAAACAAACAACACCCATTATTCTCATAATTACCAACCTACATCGATAGAGTGCCGAATTCGTGATTTTGCTCTCTGGTTATAATCTCGTTGTNCTCTTTCAGCAGAAACTTTACTTTCTAGAGAATTAAGTCTGAGTAGTTGAGTTTGTACGAGCGCAATTTCAGTCAGTATTCGATTATTAAGATCCAACGCTTCCTTAACAGTATTGGTTTCATCAATTTCGTGCTGAAAAGCGTTAATATTCGCATAATTTCTTGCTGCGGCCTCATATGTGGATTCACTGTTCACACCCAGCATTATTGAGTTTGTTTTTTGGCGTTCAAAATCTTTGTTTATTGCAGAATCTGGATAGTTACTAGTAACAGGGGATATAAATTGGTTACGCTCCATATACGCCCTTGCTTCCTTGCCGTACCCATCTGTCGCCACTTCTGGGTTTTTCCCTACATCTCTTGTCATCCAGTACAGTTGCTCGAATGTAGCGGGGGTTTTAGCCGGATCTAGCATTTCGAACGGTCCCCACAAAAACCGGCCATAGGCATTTTTTCCACTTAAAGAGCGCTTGAGGTTCTCTAGTTGATTATTTCGCTTTTTTGCTTTGTCAATGAGGTCCAGTTGTTTTCGTATCATTACTGCGTACTTATGATTCGCAATAATCATCTGCCGTTTAGTTAACGCTTGTTCTACCGACATGATTTTCGCTTCAATCCAGCTCAACGGGTCATGCACGGTAAGACCCGCCGCAAGAGAGTGACTTGAAACCAGGCTAATAACGAGCGCCACGATATTCCTTTTCATTACACCAACCCTCCGGCCATTTCTTTGAACTCACGCACCCACTGAGCGGTATTGTCGGACTTAATCTGATCAATCATGGCAATTGTTTCAGCCCGCGCCGAAAGAAGCGGTATAAACTCACTTATTGCCGTCATATCTACGTCTATTACGGCACTGCTCTTGTCTTGAACTACAAGCGCCTGCCGGTCGCTTATGTGCATACCTTTGACGGTTAGATACTGCTTATCAGTCAAATTAAAATGACCGATGTAATCTTCCTTCCTCGCTTTCGGGTTTGCGAAGAAAATGTTTGTCCCTATTTCCTGCGTTAGTGCTGAGCTAATTCCTGAATTGATGGCATCCTTCGGGTCAGTTGCAGTGAATACAATAATTCCCTCTTTTTTACGAATCGTTTTAAGTTGTTCTTCTAGCCTTTCCTCGAAGTATTTCTCACGCACATAAGCCCAACCCTCATCAATCGAGATAACTGTTTTCCTACCGTCTAAAACACTTTCAATTCGGTGAAATAAATACGCCATCACCGGTACTCTTGCGACGTTATCCTTAAGTAAATACCCAAGATCTAGACCTGAAACCTCGCTTGATAAATCCAGTTCATCTACTTCGTTATCGAACAGATACGCCCGGCTCCCTTCCCCATACCAAATACCTAGACGCTTTGGAAGTTCACCAATACCTAAGTAACTCGCAATCACTTCAAGCCGTCGCTCATACCTTTCTAGCGTGTAATTACGCTCGATAGCCTTGTGTACTCTTTCACGTTCACTGGCGCTGAGCCTTTCGCCGTTAGCGGTGAGTAGTAAAGTAAGCCAATCTTCCAGAAAGCTCCTATTTACTTTTGTATCACTAAGCAACAGCGGGTTAAAACCTGCTTTTCTTTCAGGGTTTATGATTTGATAGGTACCACCAAGTGAGCGGATAAATGGCTCGCCTGCGCGGTCTTTATCAAAATATATAATTCTTGGGTTAAATTTCAGCGTTAGCGCCAACAAAAAACAAAGCAGCGCTGTCTTACCACTACCAGTAGGCGCAATAATTGAGGTGTGACCTACATCTGTTCCAGGCTTATGCCAATTAAAATAATAGGGCGAGCCGTCTTTGGTAGGAAATACGGTGACACACTCCCCCCAATGGTTACCCGTTTTTGATCCGTGGGCATCAGAATGAAAAGAGGCAAACCCCGCATAGTTATCGCTACTAATCGGTGCCTTCCTGGCTAGAAAGCTTTGGTTTCCTGGGAGCTGTGACCAAAACGCGGCTTCTAAGTTAGTGTCTTCTCTAACTGAAATAATCCCATGTTTCAGCTCACCATTTACTTTATTAATGGCCTCTATGAGACCTGTTTTCGTGTCTGAAAATACGTTAATCGTAAAATGGTGATAACCAAGGTGTAAATCACCGGCTTGTACCTCGTCCTTAAGCTCTTCCAATTCAAACTGTAATTTTTCCGAATCCTTTGCTTGGCGAAGCTCTCTTTTATGCGTTTCAAGCATATTAATGGCTTTGTGTCGCTCTATAAACGAAAAGCTCTGTGTGACAATAACCTCAAAGGGTAGCGTAAATATAGAGTCAATAATCCCCTCTCGTGTCTGCGCGGGGTATTCCTTTATCGCTAGAATTGCTGAATAACGAGTTTTAGCGGCTTCTCTATACTCTATGCTTTCGGCCCTAAATATTTTCCTCACCGTCGGCAAACAATGTGATATATCCTCTCGCTTTAGCGGATAATCCCTAATTTCACCGTTTATTAGCTCGCCAAAAAAACCTAGTATTTCACTGTAAAATGCACCTTTTCGTTCGACTACAGACAATCTTTTCGAGCCGTAGNGAGTTAACTTTGAGACTACTTTTAATACCGTTTTCTCTAATTCCGAAATAGCTTCCTGCTGCTCGTAGTAATACTGCGCCCTTCCCCTGCTGTTATTTCCAAAGAGATTTTTTAGAACTCCCTGGGCACCGCTATAAACGCTTCTGACAAGCGTTATGTAGTGCTCAGTTACATATAGCCCCCTGGCTTTTAGGCTAGATTTCCATGCTTCATCAAGTTCACTAGCAAACCCTTCGTATTGACCGCTAAGGGTTTGATCAATAGCACGACTAATCGTATGCGTGTAAACCGCTAAATTGGGGTTTGCTATTTCGCGCAAAATATCACTTCTTAACAATTTTTCACGACTAATCTCAGTCTCGTCGTGTTCACTAACAGAGAACCCATCAAGCTTTATGACCTGCATTAATAGGCCATCTTTTGTGACGACGGTAAAATCATCATCCAAAAAAGCGAACGGTATTTTCTCATGCTCCTCTCGCTCAGAAGGTGGGAGTACTCCCAGTACTTCCAAAAATACCTTTCTAATATTCACGGTTTATATGAGTTTCCATTCCATCGATTAAAAGTCGAAAGGCGTGGTGTTTTACTTGCCTTAATCCACACAACGTCCATGAAGAATGGGTCTTTACTTCCAATGTATCGACCCACCAGATAGACAACGGGTGCTCCCACAATCGCAAACCCTAATGACAGTGCCGGGTGTATCATGGCTGAAATAATCACAGTCTCAGCCATAACAAACGAGATAATCATAAGAAATCTATAGGGAATGCCTCGCCAGTTCGCGGGTCTAGTAAGACCTCGAAACAAAGTATCCTGGCTCAAGACAAATACCAAGAAGCCATGACTTGGGAGAAAAACAGCAGGGAAATACCAACAAAAGTGAAAATAACCCTACCTCCTTCGATATAGCCCCTAAACATCATTAATCCCATAATCGCAATTACAATCGCTACCACCGACTTCGCTAAATTTCCTGAAAAAAGATCTAAAAATTTCTCAGCCCCATCAACCAAAGGTGCCGGGTCTGCCGCAAAAGCAAACTCTGGCATAATGCCAGCGAGTACTACGGCGACTACCGCAACGCTTAAAACACTAATTTCTTTAAAGTGAACTTTCATCATTTGCTCTTCCTTTTTTAGCGGTTGATTGTGCGAACGTAATTTCCACTAGCAACAGTGAAACTTGTATGGTGATACTCACCTGAATCGGTATCACCGTCATCGTGCGTAAGAGTGACGGTTATCGGCTTGTTCAAATACCACCGTAGGTTTAGGTCGTAGGTTCTTTCTGAATATGAGCTAAAAGTACTTCGGTTCCCAACATCAGTATGATTTCGAGCTGTAAAATTAGGTAATACCGCGTATTTTTTTATAACAACTGAATCGCCAGCCCCAATTCTGTACCAAGAACCATCCACGGTTGGCTCTATATTTCTACCATTGGTTACAACTTGAATTATTCCATTTGAAAAATTTGTGGTTTGCGAGCTTGTGCTAAACGTGTTCCGAGGATAACCAGGCTCAAGGTTGTACACTACTCGTTGACGCCGATGTAAATTACTTTCATCAAAAGTACATTTGGATACACCTGCCTGAATTACATTAGCATTTTCACTTATTGGATATGCAGTATCTGGATAGTCATAAAACCTCCAGTAAAATGCAGTGTTGACCTGCATTAAAACCCGGTGCCACTCGTTATCTATTTCAAACGATTCCCACGCCGCTGTAGTCCCTGCTGAAATCCCGTCACTCGTGCGGTTAGTGTATGCACTAAATCGTGACGCTGGTTTGTACACCCTTACAAAACTGTTATTTGTAAAATTTAGAACTGAGTCTATTTCTCGATAATCAGTATGACTGCAAAGGGCCTTACGCCAATCGGTGAAATCTCCTCGCCGCTGTCTATTAAAACGTTGTCCTGTTTCATAGTTTTGCGTAAAAGAATGACCCCCACCTGCTTCGACCCTCATTAATACTGGTGAAGTAGAATGGTTTATAAAACCGTAATTCTGATACTCCACAGTTTGATTAGCTATCGACTGACGGTCACTAAAAGATCTCGACAACATAGAAGAATGTATGTCCTCGCTTGAAACACTAGGCTGTTCAACAACAATATCGACTCGAAAAACAAATTCGCTCTCTGCGCTATTGCCAGCGGCATCGGTAACCCGCACTCTAATTCTGTGTGTCTCATTATCTGCATTTGCAAAGCCGGGCGTAAAACTCTCTACAGTAAGTGGAATCAAGCAATACCCCAACACCGTACAGCTAATGGTTGTCGAATCCCATTCTCTCGTCCCGAACCCGGTGTACCGTGTCTCTACTCGCAGATCTCGTGCTTCTGTATAAACACCGCCTGTCGTTAAGTCCTCAACACTGGCTGACACCCACATTAAACCGGCAGCATCTAACTCCCTTACAGTATTAGCGACACTGCCTCGATATAGTTTGCTCGTTGGAAAATAAATAGGCCACTGGGCGTTATTATCGAGATTGAAGGTGCCAGTAGGCGTACCGTCTATTGAGTACCTACCCGATGAATAAACCCAATAAATAGTGGGGAAGTTAACGTCAAGACGAACGGTATAATCGAATTCTGTTTCATTGCTTGCCCCGTCAGTTGCAACGATTGTCAGAGGGTTAACCGCTCTCTCCACTCTCAATTCAACACTCCAGGTCCCATTAACTTCTACCACAGCGGCGTATTCATACACCCCTTGTACTACCACTACAGTTACCGGCGCTTCTCTGTTATCACTAACAGTTCCCGTTAGCGTATAATTCGGGTTATTAACCAAACCCTCACTTGTTACCGTTAGTTCAGGTGGTTCATTGTCAACATGACGCGGTGCAAGGTCACCAAAAATGGCATTCTCACTCATCGCTAGTGCATTGATAGACTCGTATACTTCACTTGTCACATCGATTGAGGTCAATTCATTTAACGCATCTAACGCGCCCGTTGCGACTACGTTTCGGTACGTATTCGCATCAATTTCAAGTGTCCCGTATCGTAAATTTATTTCGATTCCTTGCTCAACGCCGACACCGTCCAGTAAACCATCATGCTCGAAATCGTTTCTTAATAATGCCAGGAACTCAAAAACACTTCCCTCACTACCCATGCCTTCCGTAACAACTCTATTTATACCTTCAATAAACAGCGCGTGGTTTACTTCAGGTGTGAATTGCGTCACCGATTCTGACAGATCACCGATATTTGTTAACACCGGGTTAAAACCGTAAACACTACCAAACTCAGCTATCGCCCCTTCGATCGCCGTAGCAGGGTCTTGGCCTGCCTCTATATTCTGCTCAACAAATATGGAATATATTTCAGATAACGGAGTAATAACAAGCGCCACATCCTCATCGAAAAAACGCATGTAGCTCCGAATTCGCCTCTCTTCTCTTTCTGCTTCGATAAGAAGCGGCATTGCGCCTGCACTGAGTGCCAAGTCGCACGCACCCACAGAGCTAGTATCGCACCGCCCTACCTCTCCGCCTCTAGCACTGCCGCTAAAATTAAAGGCCTGGATTTCCGTTTCTTCAAACACACTCGTGATGAATAGTTTAGGCAAATTGAAGTGGAGGAAAAAAACATATCTGAATTCAGTCATATTCCCAGCTAAATCAAACGCTCTGAATTGCAACATATGGTCTGTGGCATCACTGGCGTTAATTGTGCTAGGAGCCAAATACTCGCGCACCAGAGGAAAGAGGTAAAGACCATTATCTGTCTGCGGTAAAACCCTCCACTCACTAAACGCCTCTTCCTCTAGCGTATAATTGTACTGAAGATCTATATTTGACGGGCTCGTAAAAACACCGTGTTCATCTCTATCAGAGACCCCAAATCCGATATAACTTATACTATTTACATCCAACACATCGGTGTTTAACCCAAGATCGCCCAGGGTATAATTTGATGAGTCGATGAAAATGGGGTAAACCTGCACATCAACTTCACCTAAATTACCACCAAAAACAATCCCGCTTTCTTCATCCCAAAACTGTCCCTCAGAATAAAAATCAAAAAGACGAACTTGGTTCACATCTAAATCTACGGCAACATTATAAATCCCTTGATTAGAAAGTGTGTCTGTTGCAGTAATTTCAATATCGTTGATGCCCGGCAATAAGGTGACATCGATACTCCAGGTGCCGTCAGAGTTTAATGCAGCCTCATCGCCCTCAACCATGACTGAAACGACCTCACTGCCTACATCGCTCACTATTCCCGTTAGGGTATAAAAGTACGAATTTGTAAGTAGAGGCGAATTAACAGTAAGAATAGGATTTGAATTATCTACATATAGAAGAAAAACACGCTCAGTCTGGTTATCAAGATCGTCTAACGCTCGCAACATTATTTCGTGCTCACCATCCACATATTCGTTCGTGCTAAAAGTGAATGAAGGCGCAGTTTCATTTAATACCGTGTTTATAAATACTCTATCGATCCAAAACTCAACTGATGAAACACCAACAAGGTCAGTCACGCGGGCGGTAAATACCCCAGTGCCGGAGTATGTTTTAAGTTGATCATCAGAATTTATTTCTGGCCCTACGGTATCAACCGGGCCTGGTATAACTTCAGCCGGGTAAATGCTGTCAGTAGAGAGTGCTCTTAGATTTATGGAATCAATTAATCCCGAAACAGTAATCCCCGTTGCATTCGCTTCACTGTTTGCAATGACAGCTTGTGCTATGCCAAGTTGTTTTCGATACGTATCCGCATTGAACCTATAAGTACCTATAAATATCTCACCATTTGATCCTATGCCATCCCTCATACCATCAAATCTAATATCATCATAACTAATGGCCGTAAATCTAATGGCCGGGTATGGACCATAGGGTTCAAGCCCTTGCTCAACACTGACCCGTTTCATGAACTCCGATATTGAAGCCAAGTAAAAACCATAGTGATGTCCATCTGTAGGAGTCGATGCTAAATTGGCTACATCGGTGATATTTAGTGGCTCTGTAAAAATATCAAAACCGGCAACTCCTGACACTGCGCTAACCGCTGCCGCCACCGCGTTAGCTGTACTTTCCCCTTGCTCTATTTTATACAGGGCCAGCGCCGTCGCATCATTTGTAAGCGGGGTTATCATCACTGATATCCCGTCTCCTGAACTGTAATAAGAAACAGCCCTTAGCTTTTCACCCTCCTTTAAACATACTTCCGCCTCGTTAAGGCTGGCCTCCTCTCTATAACAACCGCCGGTAAGTTCCAATATAATCGGCGTGTCCGCTGACTGGATACCCTCAGCGATAAACCTGCCTTGATCACCGGTTCTACCACTACCTATATTTTCCCCTACCGTACCATCTGTATTAAGGACATAAACATTCACTAAACCATCGACTATAAGCGCATCAGCACCTATCCCATACACACTTGATTTTGGCCTTTCGCTGTATCTACCCCCCTGCCCTCCTTGCCCTGAATCACTACTACTACCACCGCAATTAACCAAAAGAAAACCAAGATTCACTAAAATAAAAGCGCAAAAGATCCCTCTAACAGTCGTTACCACTGCTTGCTCCCTAACCGTTTTACGGTATCAAGTTATAAAAGAAAAAAGATGCTGAGTTTTGTTAGTTCAATTCCGTCATCAAAAGGGGAAAAGACCGAAAAATTCGATCCTACAAACACACCATTTTTTAACGGATAAAGCGATAGCCCTACGTTAAAAACGGCCCCTAAATTTGTTTCAGAGCGATTGGAAAAATGATCTGCAATATAACCGTCCCGGTCTATATTGAATCTGTTTTCAAAATCATTAAGACTTAAGCTAAGTCCTAGACCAATCCAGGGTCTAAATTCTGAGCTTACGTTGAAACCTTTTTGAGCTATTGAAGTGATTGAGAAACTACTTACCTGCTGTCCAAGATTGGTGATGGATGGTTCAAGATCGAAACTGGTATAGCTAACATCAAACCAGTAACGCCAATTAGGATAATTCCTGTTCATTGGGAGCGTCATTATTCCATTAATAAACAGTTTTGATTTACTCTCGGTTGAGCCAGAAGGGTCAGAAACTGATAAGTTACCGAAATTTACAGAAGCTCCATAGCGTGAATTTTGATAGGAATAAGCATTAGATACACTAGTAAAAAGAATGATAGGCAGAACTAATAATAAGATGTAGTACTTCAAACTACCCATTTAGGCCTCTTTATCCGGGCTTTAAACCCCGATCAATTTTTAACTCAACTGTATTAATATCTGGAAAGTTTTCATCAATGAACTGATACAGGTTGTTAACCGAACCCCACTGTTGCCGTTCATTGAGCGAGGTGATCAACACCACCTCTTCTTTTTCACCCAAACCTTTTAGACTAAAGTTAAGCTCAAACCAAAGCTTAGATTTCCCTTCTACTACCACCGGCACTATCACTAAATCGCTTGCTACCGCACCGCCCTTTAGCATTAACCGCAGCTCTTTTACTTTCAATGCTTCCATTTTTAAAAACTCTCTGCTCTATTTATGCAGAGATAGATATTAACGACGTTGTTTGTATTTACCACCATTAATCCTGATATCACTTTAATGATGATATATAATAATTACCTATACGATTATCATTTTAATGATGCTATATATTTATTTTGACTCGTTAATTATAAGTTATACTACTTTATATATAACTTCCACTTAATTTGAAATAAATTTCATATCTGAGAAGTAGAGGCGAAATGACATGTTCACAGGGATTACTCAACCAGACAGAAACCTAACCGTCAGTACTTCTATACTAGTAATATGCTATGTTTTATGGGAACTAGCTAGTAAATACCTGGCTCTTTTCCCATCCGAAATTAATACTGCATATCTAGCGTTATACTGCTTCTTAATTGCTCGAAGAGTATTTCAAAAAGACAAAGTTATAAAAATATTATTAACCTTTGCTCTAGGCCAACTATGCCTTTGCGTTAGTTCCATAATGTTGCTTAAAAAAGCTGGGATTGATTTCGATACTAAGGCAACAATCACAGAGCTTGCGGCCCACTCTTACGCACACTTTTTTTCGGTGGTGCTAATAGTACTCGCTAATATAATGCTCTTAATACACCCTTTAATTGATTTCAAAAAATACAAATTTAAAAAACTAATCTCCTAGCTCAAGGCCATCAGCGCCATTTCTATCTATGTGTCGATGGGGTTTACTAGCGGCTATATCATCTAGAGCCTGGTAAATATCTTGCTTCTTCGTTTTAGGTTCCGGCATATTTTCCCCGTGTTTATCCAGGATCGCCGCCCTCGCGTAGAGCTTTCTTTTCTCTTCCCCCGACAAAGAATCACCCTTTGACTTTTCTCTTAGCTGATTTGCGGCCTGGTTATACTGCTCTCTAGTCGCCTTATTTTTCTTTAAGTTCGCAATCTCCCAAGGCTCATTTTTATCAATTTCTGAAGTCCCGCGACTCCTCTTCCAGCCTGTCTCTAACTCTTCTTTTTGAGACTTTTTCACCCAGGAAATACGACCATCGTCTACTATTTTTCTAATTGAAAGCTTGTCTCCTTTGGTTCCTACACCTCGCTCACTGCGGTAACTTGCCTCCACATTTAGCCCATGTTCTCTAGCTATTTCGGCATATTTAATACGCCACTGATGCAAGTCATTTTTCTTAACCTCTAACCGTTTCCCTGTCTCACTTCGCATTTTTACAACCAAATGCATATGTGGGTTTTTCGTGTCATTGTGTACGGCGTACACAAAGTCATGCCCATTTTCCTTAAATTCCTTTTCTGCAAACGCGACACCTATACTTTCAACCTTAGATTTTTTGGCACCACTTTGAGGAGATAGCATAAAGTGAACCGTGTCTCTTTCACGTCGTTCATTCAATTGAGTTACCGTCGAGTCGAGCTTAGGAAAGCTATTTTTCAACTTCTCTTCAGCTACTTTTATCTCAACTTCAATATGTCCTGCCGGTTCATACGTAATATAGATCCGTTTTTCACCCGTTTTACCTTTACCATCATAGGCTCTGGCATAGCTATCTAACTCACTTTTTGCCCACTTTTTAACGTCATCAAAATGTTTTTCTTTTTCACTTATTGACTTAAAATCTAATTGAATCTTTACTTTTTCACGCTCAGAATACTTTTTTCTGGAGAAATCTGACTTCCATTCTTCAAGCAAATCTTTTATATCCTCTGCATTTTTAAGCTCTAATCCGTCTGAGTCTTTGAGTGGAACCTGTTCCTTTACCTTATTGTCCGCTCGTGTTATGTAACGTATATGCGCCCCTACCCCTCGCGTAGCGCTTCCGAAAGAGGTAACTTTAAGCATAACCTGTTCATAGTTCTTTCTGCTTCCCTGCGCTGTAATAAGCATTTCATTCATTCGCTTACTACCAACACTTGTGTTTTCTTTAGCTTTATTCGCTCGCTTATATTCCTCAACGAGTCCTTTTTCCTGACTCATTCCGCTGCCTCCTTTTTAATCCATCGGTTTTCCGTCGCATCAATAATTGAATCCAGCTTCTCTTTAAGATCCTTTATCTCACTACGTAATTCTAGATAATACGACTCTTCAAAAAGTCGTTTAGGGAATTTTCCGGCGTTAGCAAGTCTCGTAAGTTGGTTAAAGTTTCTGGAAATTCCAGCAACATTTCTTACCGCGTCACGAAATATAACCATCTCTTCAACGATTAAATCTGGCGTATTAGTGATAACTTCTCTCACCATTTTGCGTTGTAATTTAGACATACCAATGCCCATATCAGCGGCGTATTCTCTGAATTTCTTTTCTTCCTGGGGCGTTATTCTTACTTGTAAAACCTTTGTTTTAGATTTCCTAGTTGCCATAAACTAATGTCCTTCCGTAGATTTTAAGTCGATTTTTCGCGATTAATAACGGTTTAAAAGTGCTATTGGTATACGTATTTCCCTTAACTTGCGAAGCAACCGCCGAAGGTGGAACCTCGCTGTGTGTAGTACAAATTAGTCGTCAGACTAATTTGTACTACACACAGCCTATCCTGCATTAGCGTCCTAATACACAATGGTTTACGGGTTCAATGGAGGCGAATAGATATCATTTCTTAATCAAGGTAAAAATTAAACTCGTTTTATTGATTAAGAACCAGATCGACTTTACTATCTGTAAGTACTATTTATGTAGACAAGAACACAGAGGAAAAATCAAAATGCCTAAGCGAAAAGGTTTACAACCTTCAATAATTAAAGAGACAACAAATATCAAAAAACTTTACATCGATACTCATGTACTTGAAGAGGCAAAAGCCTATGCTGAATTCGTCGGGATCACTTCACTCGATGAAACAATTGAAAAAGCATTGTTATACGTTTTTGAAGACGATGCCGAGTGGCAAAAAGATCGAAAGAAATTAACTTCACTTCCTGTTAATACTACAGAAGAAAAAGCAGAGGCTTAATTCTGCACAACTACTGTTAAAAAACGATGCCCTACCAAGATTTTAAAAAGCAGTTAGAACAAATAAAGCACAGCGTTGATCTCAAAGATTACGCTGTGTATTTGGGGTTTCAACAATCAGCAAAGGAAGTTAAGGAGTCCGATCGACACTACACTCACATGAGTTTTAATAGCCATAAAATAATAATAAAAAACGATACCAACAAGGGCTTTAAAATATTCAGCGTAAAACAAGCTGCAAGTACAGGGCGAACAAATGAAAATGGTACAGTGATTGACTTGCACAAAATGGTCACTGGCGAAAGTCTGAAAGACACAAGAAAGTCCCTATTAGAATACTCGCCTAGTTCTATCAACCTCGCCGTTGAAATAATTAAGCGCGAACTCGATAATTACAAGAAAGAAGACATAGAACGAATTCAAGTTGCATATTCTAAATTTACCGGCGCTGAAAATAATAAAGTATTAAAAAATAGAGGGATTAGTGACAAGACTTTAANTGCGCCACGTTTCCGATATTGTATTAAAACTGACAGTAGGGGGAACGCTATTTTTCACCACCTAGCTATGTATTCCGGTGAAGCTCAAGTTACTGGGTATGAAATAAAAACCAATGCCTACCCGACCTTCTCCAAGGGCGGTAAAAAGGGGTTGTGGTCAAGTAGAACTTCTTCTCAAGACAGGCGGTTGGTCTTTGGTGAATCCGTGGTTGATATGCTCTCTTATCACCAACTCAATGACGATAAGTTTACACGCAACCTTTCTATGAGTGGCAACTGGACACCTTCTGTCAAAGAGCTAATAGTAAAATCGGCAAGGAAGCATCCCGGCAGTGAAATAATTCTCGCATTTGACAACGATGAAAGTGGTAGGAGCTTTTCAAATAAAGTGAAATTGCTGCTCGAAAATAGCGGAAAAAATATCACTGACCACTATTCAAATTCGAAGGATTGGAACCAAGATCTTAGCAATCAATTGAAACTTCAAACTCAGGAATAAAATAACAGTAGGGGAGAAAATGTGGTGGAGTTGGTCGTGGTGGGTTCTGATTTGTGCTGGTTGCCTTTTGGTTTGCGAGCTGGGTGTTGTGGGTAGAGTTTTCCTGGAAGGCTTGTAGAGGCTAAATATGGGCCTTAATAAGATGGGTGGGGCGATGTACACCAAGTGCCTGTCTATTTTTTCCCTTAACTGTCTTTTTTTAAAAATAAAAATCCTTTAACTGCCTTTTGTCAGCCGGAGGCGATCTTTGAGGTCCCATGCTCTTTCACGCGCAGTGTTGGTAACGGGTTAATTTAGTGTTGGTAAAATATTGTGCAAGCTGTGCAGTTGTTCGCAGAACAAATGCATGGTTTGTGCAAATTTTATCACCACGTTGCGGAGCAAAATTCATGCGTTATCAATGCGTAGCAGTCCAAGTTATCTACCTTTTGCTATGTGGCTTTTAAGGCTCTTTAAATCGTCGTGGTTGGCTTGTTGAATAATCGGTACAATGTATGTGTATTTTGTTTTAAGCTTTTACAGGGGGTTAGGGAGGCTTTAGAAAGCGATTTTTCTTTTTGCCAATTTTAGATCAATGAGTTATCAAGGTGTAGAGTTCAATTTATAAAGCGCCGCAGGCTTGTGCGCGGAGCGCTGGGAACAATTATCGATTTCCTCTTACTAGTGGCTGTAGTCAATTTATTAATTCGTGTGCAATATTTTTTTGATTCTTGAAGGGATTTATTAAAACTTTTCTTTTCGAGTTTTAGTGGAAAAACTTTGAAGTAATACTCTATCAAAAAAGTTTGTGCACAATTCACAGATTGTCCATAGTCTGTATTTTGATTTTGGGTTTAAAAGATTATATTTTTATTTTGTAAATTATTTTCGCGAATACTTATTTTGTATACTAACTAAAGACTATATCTTTAATACTAAGTAGTACTACAGGAATACGAAGATCATCTAAGATATTGATATTAAATGATATTTACTATCACCTCTATTTTCTTGAAGGACGAATACACGTTTTTGGACGGACGAATACACGTATCTATAATGGGCGAATACACGTAGTAAGTTAGACGAATACACGTTTTTGTTGGACCAAAACACGTTGTAGATAGTCGAAAACACGTAAGAGATACTATTAATTGTATTTCTTACGTAAACATTTAACTGTTTGTTAATTATCTACTCGGATTTTAAGATAATTATATTGTGCTCTCTTTTTATTTTTACAGTTAGTGGTTCTTTTCCCTTTGCTTATTGACTATCTTTACGACTTTTATTTGTGAGATAAATATCCCTATAAAAAGGAGGAGTCAATAGAGTAGTTTAATAAACAACAGATTATATCGTTATTTTTGATATAAAACGAAATGAATACACTTGAATGAATAGACGAAAACACGTGCTTAATGGACCAAAACACGTATATTAGCGTTCTATAATAAGTTTGAACGGACTTGTTCTACCAGTGCCGGTTATGTGATAGCTGACCAGCCATCCGGCATTTTTCATTTTCTCTAACTCACCTACTCTCGGCTTCTTCCCTGCCTTACCCATCAATGCTTGTTTGAATGCTCCAACAGAACGCTGAAAGCCAACAGGTCCCATTAACTTTTCGAGTGTTATTTCATAATTGGGTCGTTGTCCACTCAAGAATTTGTGTACGGACTTGCCTACATCGGACAAACTTCTACGAACATCCAAGTTTATATACGTGTAATTCGCAAGAAGTGTAATAATTACAGGTCGAAATTGGATAGTGATTTCACCATAAGCGTCCTGATCACCTATGTAATCAAAAAGAGGAGTTTTACCTTCTTTGCCAAGAATATCGTTATAGAAGATAAAGTTTGTAACGGACAGGCGTTTAATCGATTCTCTACAGCTTCTTAAGTCATTGCCCGACACTCCACGACCAAGAAATTTATTAATAGCATAGGCGCTAACATTTCCAACATGAACTATTGTTTTATCTTTGTCCCGAACAAGTTTGAGAGGAACAGGAAACGAGTTCGTATTTCCAATTAACTTCTTTTGTTGCCCTATCTGCAATATTCCAATCAATGTATCTTCGTCGTACATGTTAAGACCAGGGCCAATTCGTTCTATTGAGCCCCAGTTAGTTTTGTAGGTTTGACCCTTTGTGAATGCAGTATCGGATTTAGTTCTGAAAGAAATCGGTTCAAAGATAGGGATTCGAGTTAATAGGGTGGGATAGCGAGAGCTTTTATTTGAAGAAACAGTTAATAGAATTTCCATGGGAAGTTCAAGCTGTAGAGATTTTTCCGTTATTTCTTTTTGGGTTTTTCTAAAGCGTCCTAGTTCAACTCTTTTTTTCAGTTCCGCTTCTGAATACATAATAGAGTTACTTTTCATTTTACCCTTCCCTGTTTTATTATTCATTTTTGCAAATGATCCGTGCTTAGGTGTGTTGTTAAAAGCAATCTAATTGAGGTTCCTATCCTATTTCTATATGGGGAATAATTGTTTTTATTAATCAATATGCCCAACGGTGGCTAAATTACAATCGTTAAACGATGATATTCGTTATTAGATGATATGCTTAAAGCACGAATGGTGCAAATATTATTGTATAGTCTAGTATTGTGTATCATTATTATTAGGTTTTTTAATTGTGTCTTTTCGGGGGAGTAATGGTTAAAGGAATTGAATATCTGACGGATATTATAGAAAAGTGTGATGAT
Organism: Pseudomonadales bacterium; assembly: GCA_016765265.1. Taxonomy (GTDB): domain Bacteria; phylum Pseudomonadota; class Gammaproteobacteria; order Pseudomonadales; family DC-out160; genus DC-out160. The sequence goes on from JAESQG010000197.1 coordinate 16,892, forward strand.
GCGCTTGATCGACTTGTTACGCTAGGTATGTCGCCGAATAATGAAAAACAATTTGAGCGGAGGTTTAGCGTAGCGGAAGCTGCCAGCATGGTTGGCAGGACTAGAAATACACTTTACCGACTTGGTGAGGAAATTGGAGTGTCTCCGGATAAAAACCCAGCGACAAATAGAATAATCGGATATAAGTTAGAACAAATTAATAAGATGAGAGAGCACTTTGGTACAAGTCCACGTCGAAATAATGATGACAAATGTTCTGTAATTGCAGTTCAGAGTTTTAAGGGTGGCGTTTCAAAATCAGTAACTACAGTATATCTTGCCCAGTACTTAGCTTTAAAAGGGTATAGGGTTTTAATAGTAGATTGTGATTCGCAAGCTTCTGCAACATCATCCTTTGGTTTTGTACCAGATACTACTTTCGATATTAAGCATACAATAGCTAGATTTTTGGAAGGTGAGGAAGAAGATCTCAACTATGCAATTATTGAGACTTATTTTCCCGGCATCGATCTGGTCCCCTCGTGTCTACCATTATACGAAACAGAGTTCGACCTCTTTAACGCTGTTTCTCATGCTGAAAGCAATGAAGAGAGAGCTGAGTATTACAACGAATTTGCGAATGCGATTGCTACTGTATCTGATAGGTATGATGTGGTGCTAATGGATAGTCCTCCTTCTCTAGGAATGATTTCGATAAATATACTCGTGGCCGCTAACGCAATTATTGTTCCAACACCTCCCAGCCTTTATGACTTTGCGTCCACAGCACAATATTTTAGAATGGTTAAAAGAGTCATAGCGGGGATTGCACCGAATAAGGAGTATGACTTTATAAAAGTAATGCCGTCAAAAGTTGAGAGAGGGAAAGCTCGACAAATAGATTTTTTAAACATCATGCGAGATCAATTTGGCAATTCAATATTAAAATCGGTATTCGCGTTAACCTCGGCTATTCCAAATACTGCTAGCCTCTATCAAACTGTATACGATCAGAAAAAGAAAGATACTAAGGTGCTTCAGATGTTGGATACGTTATTCAGCGAGTTGGAGACGGAAATTAGACGATCATGGCCAAGCCATGAATTAGCATTGGAAGAAGAGGGAGTTATCTAACATGGTTCTATTATCAGAAAAGCTTTCAGCAATGGATAAAGTGAATGTTAAGCGAAAAATAAAGAGTTCTACTTTTAGTGAAAAGGAAAATAGTGAAGTTGGAATCCCGGCTGTTGACGCTGTCAATGGCATGGATAATTCAATTTTAAAGAAACAAGCTTATAAAGAGATCGACCCGTCAAGATGCAGGGCTTGGACTTATCACAATAGAAGTCAACTTTGGCTGACTACTGAAAAATGCGGATCGTTGATTGAATCGATTAGAAGGGAAGGGCAGCAACAGTTGGGCCTTGTGAGAAAGCTAGAAAACTCAGAAGAATATGATTACGAAATTATTTTTGGTCTTCGTCGATGGTTTGCGTGTTCGAGTATAGAGGGGAGAAAATTTAAGGCCCGTATTACAAGTGGTGATGACAAAGAATGCGCTAGGCTAATGCATTTGGAAAACGAAGAGTCCCAAAACATTACAGATTTTGAAAAAGCCTGTGCATTTAGGCACCAGCTAGATTCAAAGATATTTAAATCTCAGCTTGAACTGTCAGAGTCTCTAAATGTATCTACGAATCTTATTACTAGATTGATGAAAGCCGCGAAGATTATGGAAAATGAGAAAATTGCTTCGCTCATTTCTGAACATGCATTAGATATTTCAATAAGAGGGGCTAGTAAAGTTTCTGATTTGCTACTAGATGCGAAAATACGGCCATCTATTGAAAGAATGGCTGAAGATATCGTTACTGATATTAGGGCTGGAAAAATTTATAGTGCGGAAGCTATTCTCAAGGCTTTAATTTCTACAGCTGAAAAAAAGAGTACGCTTAGGAAGGAAAAGGTTTTTTTAAAAAATGGCAAGAAGACTTTGGTTGAAGTTAAAAGGGCTGACAGTGGAAGGGTCACCATCATTATTGATCCAAAACTTAAAGAGTTGAGGGGGGTTAAAGCAATTGACGAATTGAAATCTGCGCTAGACTTGGCTGTAAAAGAATTCATATAAATCAACCATGGTTGATGTTATTTAAATGATTGAAAAATATAGTATATTTTGTTTTTAAAAGGTGAATACGAAGCTGACAATGTTAAAAAAGGTACCAACATTTATATCATCGTTGGCATCATATTTTATTACAATGATATGGGGTAGCGAATTAGTGCTGAAACTCCGAATACCTCTCGCGAGAAGACGGAAAATAGAGAGGTTGTTCCAGGAATGGATCTCCGCTTTTAAGGCGCTAGCGAACGATATAAATGGGAAGCAGCGCTATAGGANGTGTCGCTTATGTCTGGGCTGCATAGATGGGGAGGGGTAACTTAAAGGAGCGAGATTACTATTGCTAAAACAGTATATCCATTTGATTTATAAGGTATAAGTGATTTTTCTTTTTTTAAACTACAACATATCATAGTGGCGATTGTACCGAATAATGCCGNTGTATTAATTTATATGTCTCACGTGAGACAATATTTCAAACGGAGTTCTTCACTCAATGGATGGTGAGTTAAAGAGCGTTGGTCTGTCCATGTGCAGTGTTCCCCTTTCAGAACGCCATAAAGTCGATAGTGCTCGTATGGCGTACTACACCGGCTGGTTTACCCAAAACCTAGACCTTGAATACCCAATGAAATTACGACAGCTCCCTTCGGGTCTCTATGAAATTCTTGAGGATCCGGAGATATTAGTCGCAGCAGAGCTCAAGGGGATAACCTCACTTTCAGCGATTGTTTCCCAGGATGATTACACTAGAAAAAAGGCGCGCCAACAAACGGGTAGACCCGATGCCAAGCTTGATCCCATTGCGTTGGCAAGGGCGTACCACCAAATTATTGAGGACTCAAGACGAGGGGGAAAGAAAAAAACGCAGGAAGATCTTTCCGTTNTTTTTGGCCGGTCCCGCTCCGCCGTTGCGGGCACGCTTAGGTTGCTGAAACTGACGTCGAAGGTGCAAGCGATGGTGGAAAGAGGGGAGCTGTCTGAAGGGCACGGGCGGGCACTTTGTACGCTTAAAAATGCGCGCCAACAAGTCAGCTTAGCGGAACGGGTGATGCGAGAAAATTGGGATGTGCGCTCCTTAGAGAAATTTGTACAGGGGGTGCCGGTTCGCAGCACCGGCAAAGGCGTGCAGATTGATCCGGATCTAAAACACCTCGAGGCATCGATTACCAACCGTGTCGGTTATCCTGTTACGGTAACACCNGCCACGAAATCTGCCGGTGTCGTGGCCATCGCCTTTACTCGCCTGAAAGAGGGGTATGATTTGCTGGGCTCTATTGAGAAGCGTTGTCGGTTACAGGGAGATTGTCGTTTAAGCATTTCTCTGGACTACCAAAGCAATCAAATGAAAAAGAGCACCATCAAAATTNACTATGAGGATATGGCCGAGCTACAGCAATTTTTTACTGCTATGGGATGGCTGCAAGATTAGGTTTAATCAATAAATTTTTCTTTGAGCTCTTTGGCGAGAGGGTAGGGGGGGCTGTATTTTAAGGGGGAGGGAGCATCTGGAAAAATAAAGCAAAGGACTGTGTGTTCTTGTCCGGCCCATCGATATTCATTACCTTATTAATTTACCTAAAACTGTCCAGATAGAGAATCGGGGCCATTGGGATGAAGAACCACTTATTGGTATTGTGAGCATTTTAACGATGAAGATTCAGTATTCTGGGTTATTGATCCGATACGAACATATTGAGATTAAGAGAAACTAAATTATAAAGGCCCACGGGATCGAGATTTTTAGTCAGTACCCAAAAGCGTTTTGTGGGGCTCCTCAGTTATTAATGCCAGAGCTGCAATGTTCATTTGTTTCTCTCATCGACAAGGGAGCACAAGCCTGTAAATGTATTTCGTTCCTCTTTTTGTATCAGCACTCTCTTGTTTAACCTTTTCTTAACTTCAGATTAAAGTCGTTCGCGGTAGCGCCCAGTTGTTGCTGTACCGTTGGGAGTGTGTAGATGGGGAGCGCACTTAAGATCCCTGCTTATCGAGAAAATCGTGCGATAGGCGGAGGAGGGGGGGCAATGGCATTCATTTAAAAAGAAAATCACGGGAACTTTTTAGTCAAGTGTAAGGCTCTGATTTAATGCGAACTATTCCTGTCGATT
>JAESQG010000198.1 GCA_016765265.1 Pseudomonadales bacterium
TGTTTTTATTTGAAGAGGCTCGCCAGCCACTCTCATCCGCGTATTTATTTCGACTCGTTTATCCCGAGCGGAAAGTCGCATCCCGGCATCAAGAATGCCACTCCAAATACGTTCATGTAACACTGCTGGAAACTTTTCAAAGGGCTCTAAGAGCACTAATTCAGCATCATTACGAAAGAGATCTAGTTGTGTTTTAACAAAAGATTTTGTTCTTCTTTCTATCGGTATTTTTGGTTTAGTCTGAAAAGCAAGAAGAGGAGCAATATTATCAATGGTATAAAGTACCAAGGGCTTTCGCCTACCCTTTGCTTGAGTCTCGCTATGGGAGCTAACGCCTAATTTCTTTAGTTCACCTAATCGTCTCATTACTAGTGAATTACTGTTTTTTAAACCCCGTTGTCCTAACTGGCTGATTAAATGCTGTCGACTGATAACAGATTGTTCATCTTTTTTTGTTTGCTCTAAGATACAAATGACGAATTCTTTTAATGGGCGTTTAATATCTATGGTGCTTTGAAGGAGGGAAAGCTGCTGTATCGACAGTTCAGTGGCTCCGATTTGGACTCCGTCTATTTCCATAATCTTTGCTATCTTTATATCATGAGGTAATTTTTAATTAATTAGATAAGTATTATAAGGTAAAAAAAAAATAATTCATTATTATGAGGTGAATTAAAAATAGTTTGTTGACTGATTACTATGGAGTTTAAGAAGATAATAAAGAGATATAGAGTAATAGAATATGTAATAGTACTATGATTAAACCCTTTAATATCAATAATATATACGAATGTATCTACTGTTTACTATGCTGTATCTACTGTTTACTATCTCTTTTTATTGTTTACTATCGCCATTGAACTAATTACTACGCTGATTTACTGTTTACTATTGAGATTAAAAAGCTCCGATTAATGTATCGTGTGTTTTATGCCCAGCTAAACCCAGTTCTTCTCTAAATCCTCGCTAATACTGCATTCCCTCGATCTTTAGATAGCGTAAAAGGATAAATTAATTTTGATCTGTTGGGTTGACTCATCGTTAGCAAACCAAAGTATACATATAATATAAAAATGTAACGCCTGGCGAGGTCGAGTTCCCTCTCCCCTATCACTGTTCGTGTTTATGAGGATATTATTTGTAATTTGTTTTCGTTCGCTACTATTATGAGGATAATAATTTGTAATTATTAATTCCTAAAGAAAGTTATGAGGTTATTTCATGGTAATCTCTTAATTGTACCCACTACGTTTATTATCGATTATAAATAAATCAACAGCTTAAATATTTTACCTTTTCTTCCTTATTTCGAGTTTTATATTGCATTTATTATAATGTTTCACCTATATTTGCAATATCATAGATTCAATTTTTATAATTGCAACTTTTTGGTATACGTATGAAAACTCAAGAGCTAGATCAATACACACCTGCAGGTGTCTCTTTCCATAGCACTGTCCGGCAAGCAAGAATTCGTGGTGAGAATTTAGTACAACATTTTCGGAAGACTAATTTCGGTGATCAGCCGCCTGAATTGGACATCTTATACACACCAACTGAAGCAGCCAGAATGGTAGGTGTGAGCACACAAGCTATTAGAACAGCAGAAGAGGATGGTAGGCTTCCTCAGCCAACAAGAAACGAAAAGGGTCGAAAACTAGGATATTCATTTCACGACGTACAGCGGATGCGCTCGATATTCAACAAAATGCCTTGTCGAGCAGAAGACGATGAAGTTGTAGTGCTATGTTTTTCTAATTACAAAGGTGGGGCCTATAAGACTTCCTCAAGTGTGCATTTTGCACAAGGGTGTGCCGAGCAGGGATATAGAATACTCTTCATAGATCTCGATCCGCAAGGAACAGCTAGTCATTATTTTAGACGGATGCCGGGAACGGTAACGACAGAACAAACCATCGGCCCTACCCTACTGCGACGAGATGGTGCAGAACTGATAAATTTTGAGCCGACCCAATGGCCTAATATTGATTTGGTTCCTGCTAGTTCTGGACTTTTTTTGGTTGAGATGGAAATGACCCGCTATGAGAAAGAGCTATATGGAGATCACGGGCATAGTTCATTTGAAGCATTGATGATTAGCTTGGACGATCTTATCGCGAATTACCCACAACAATGGGATATGGTTGTGATTGACTGTCCACCGGCATTAGGGCATTTAACGCTAAACGCGATTGTTGCCAGTGATATTTGTATTGTACCCACCCCTGCACATTATGCAGATTATGTTTCTACCATTGAATATTTTGGTTTATTGGAGTCCATGTTCGAGGCGTTGGAGGACTCGCTTTCTATCGATTTACGTATCTTGATTACCCGATTTAATAGCAATGATGATGAATCCACTTTTATGCATCAACGAATAAAGGAAACCTTTAAAGAGTTGGTTCTGCGTAACGTTATTGCCTATACCGGTGAGGTGGGCAAAGGGCTTATTAAGATGCGTTCTATATACGAACAACCAAAAGAGCTGCGCGGGGATCGAAGAGCTTTTCTACGGGCTCGTGGGATCTTCGATAATGTAAATAACGAAATTCTGGATTCTGTAGTGAAACCATTATGGAAAAGCTACCAATAGTGTGAGTAGGGAGAGTAGGGATGGCTTTTAAACTAGATAATTTAATGGCGAAGGGAGCTGATCTGGAAGGTAACAAGTCGACTCCAAAGTTACGAGAAAACCCACCGATTACTCAAGCTGTAGAGGGACGAAAAGTTCGTGTGAAGGGTAGGATAGTAGAGGTAAACCCGAATCAAAAATTAAAGCTCCCGTCCGGTGAAATAGAGCTGGTCTTAAAATACGTGCCTATTTCGGAGTGCGCAGTATGGAGCAATAACAGCCGGCTGTTTAAAAAGCTGACGGCGGAGAAAGTAGCGGATATTCTGCCGAGCATTGCAGATGCAGGCGTTATCGACCCGTTGATTGCGAGGCCCTTGGAAGAGGGTTATGAAATTATTGATGGATCTAGGCGATTGTTTGCCGCTAATATTGCCCAGCTTGATGCTGTGCCCATCTATTGCGGCAATATTTCCGATGAGGATGCACGCTATCTCACGGTTATTTCCAATAATGGTGAAAGATTATCTCCCTATGAAATTGGCCAATTTGCCATAGCGGAAAGCCAAAGTGAAACTAGCCCATTTAAGGAAGATCAAGATCTCTGGTCCCATATAGGCGTTAGTCGATCGGCCTTCTATCGTGCNAAAAATATAGCTCGCTTACCTGATTACGTTCTCGCTATTTTTGATGACCTCAACGATATTCCTTCCTTTCTTGGTGATGAGCTATATCGAGAAATTGAAGTTTATTTAAGAAAAAACGATTACGCGGCGCTACAAAAATATTTTTCAACTGCCGGCAAGGGCGATAAAACCACAGGAAAAATAATAAGCCAAATGCTCTTGTGGCTTAAGCGTCAGACGGCATCTAATAAGCCAAAGAAGGGAGCTGGTCGATCGGTCGCACTAAAAAATACAGAGGGGGAGGTGGTGTTAAAGCATACCCGAACTAAGAAGGATGGGTTAAAGATAGAGTTTATGTCTGATGATGGGGATTTACAGAAAACACTGCTTGAATTCGCTAAAAACCTTGCTGGATGTGGTGAAGTCCCTACTAGGGACTAGATACTTAACCTATTGATATATAATAATATAATTATTTTTTTCGCATTAGTTGTACCTGTTTCCAAAGCATGAAGTTCTTCGCAAAAGCACGCATATTCAAATGAACTACAAAAAGAGTAATCTTTTTGTAGTTAGAGTTTCGCTAGAATGATAAGTAATTGCAGCAGTAGGTTAAAAGTATAATCACGATAGAAAAATGCGTAATACCCCCCTTATTTGGGAGGAGTGCCTTAAAAGGACATTTCTGTAACCACCTAATTTTAAATGATATAGTGCAATAAAAATTACATAAATTGCAAAAAATTAAGTGTCACACTTAGAGCCAGCTCGAGTTAGGTGGTAGAGGATAAAAATCGAGTGAATGTCTAATGATGAAGGGATTGCGGTTGCAACTGATCTGCTTCTAAAGCCTTGCGAGCAGTCTAAGTGCATAGCCGGGGGTGAGAGGCGGGGGTAATGTAAATGCGCAATATTAGGAGTGCGATTAGTCTTGGTAAGAGGATGTATCCTTTTGATTTTTAAGATTTAATAGTCTTTTCTT
>JAESQG010000199.1 GCA_016765265.1 Pseudomonadales bacterium
ATTGTCTTGAGACTGATTGTCTTGAGACTGATTGTCTTGAGACTGATTGTCTTGAGACTGATTGTCTTGAGACTGATTGTCTTGAGACGGCGAGATACTTTCAACGGCGGCGATATTTTGCACCGCGGCCTTGGCGATATTTTCTGCCGCTTTCGCAGAATGAGTTACGCTATCCGTGTCGACAACATTGGGAGTTGCGTTTTCTTGGCTTTTATTGGTTGGTACCTGCCGATTGCCATTCCCTCTGTCTTTATTCCCAGTATGCCCCTTATTGTCTTCTCGGTTATGAGTTTTGTTTGTAGCCTCATTCTGATTGCTATCCTCTGTGTTACGCGGTAGATTCCGTGGCTTTTTCTGAGAAGGCTCTTTGCCTTGCGGTCGTCGTTCCGAACCTTTTCTGTCGGGTTTTTGCCGGTTGTCACCGCGAGCATTTTTGTTTTGCTGGCGATTTTTGTCAGAACGATTACGGTCTTTATTGTCTCCTGATTTACGGTTTTGCTGTTCATTACCGCGCTTGGCTTGCTGCTGATTACCGCGATTGTTTTGCTGTTGTTTACCTCGATTGTTTTGATTGCGCGGTTGTCGTTGGTTTGCCGCCGATTTTTGTGCAGGTATGGCGGGTTCCGGTTCGGCCTCTGTTTTGAACAGTGAGCCAAACCAAGTGGAGAATTTGTTGACCGTGGTTTCTTCCCTTTTCGGCTCNGGCACAGGAGCNGTTTGCTGAATCATTTTTACTGCTGCTTCTTGGCGCGGTGCAACTGAGGGCGGTGTTACCACGGCTCCGTTACTGTCATCCTCTTTTTGTGTCGCCATCTCATAGCTTGCCCTAGGAGAAGCTGTGTCCTGATCGCCTCTGACTCTATCCATCTCATAATGAGGGGTGTCGAAATTGAGGTTGGGAATGATCAGGATTCTGATATCGTTGCGTTTTTCTATATCTGTGATCGCTTCTCGTTTTTCGTTTAATAGGTAGGTGGCAACTTCGACGGGTACTTGGGCGTTAATACCAGTAGTGCCTTCCTTCAAGGCTTCCTCTTCAATTAAACGAACAATGGATAGTGCTGTTGAATTCACATCGCGTACTGAGCCGGTTCCGTTGCAGCGAGGGCAAAGGGTTCCGCTGGTTTCAACCAGGGAGGGCCGGAGGCGTTGGCGTGATAATTCGAGCAAACCAAACCGGGATATACGGCTAGTTTGTATGCGCGCTCTATCCATTTCAAGGGCGTCTTTAATGCGTTGTTCTACTGCACGCTGATTACGACTGGGGGTCATGTCAATAAAATCNATGACAATAAGTCCGCCGATATCTCGTAGCCGTAGTTGCCGGGCAATTTCGTCGGCTGATTCAAGGTTGGTATTTAATGCGGTTTCTTCGATATCCGCACCCTTGGTCGCTCTCGATGAGTTTATGTCAATTGAGACGAGTGCTTCAGTGGGGTCGATCACAATCGAGCCGCCGGAGGGCAGTTTCACCTCACGTTGGAACGCGGTTTCGATCTGTCCTTCAATTTGATACCGGTTAAATAGTGGAATGCTCTCTTTGTAGTGTTTTAGCTTGCTCAGATATTGAGGCATGACCTGTTTTATAAATGTGCTGGCGTCTTCGAATACTTCAGCACTGTCAATAATCACCTCACTGATGTCATCCCTTAAATAATCGCGAATGGCTCTGAAGACGACATTGCTTTCTTGATAAATAAGAAATGGAGGTGGTCGACCTTCACTCGCTGATTTGATTGAAGTCCATATCTGCAACAAATAATCTAAATCCCACTGTAGTTCTTCAGTGGATCTTCCCACTCCGGCTGTTCTGACGATAACGCCCATTTCCGGTGGAATNGACATTGCGTTCATGACTTCTCGAAGTTCGGAACGTTCGTCACCTTCGATTCGGCGAGATATGCCTCCTGCCCGCGGGTTATTGGGCATCAATACCAGATATCGGCCTGCTAAACTGATAAATGTGCTTAATGCTGCTCCTTTATTGCTGCGCTCTTCCTTGTCTACCTGGACGATTACTTCCTGCCCTTCTTTGACGACTTCTCGAATACTGATACGGCCTTGCATCGATCGAGGATCTTTGACGAAGTATTCTCTAGAGATCTCTTTTAAAGGTAGGAAGCCATGGCGCTCTGCTCCAAAATCAACAAAAGCGGCTTCTAAACTGGGTTCAACTCGGGTGATTCGGCCTTTATAAATATTAGCCTTTTTTTGTACTCGGGAGCGGTGCTCGATGTCCAGGTCATATAAGTATTGGCCATCAACCAACGCTACGCGCAACTCCTCTGTGTGAGTTGCGTTAATAAGCATTCTTTTCATGTACTTCCGTAATATTAATTGTGGCGAGACTTATTTCAGGTTAGCAATAGCGTTTCACTGTACTGGNAGGAGCTTCAAGATAGACAATTGATAATAGTCACTGGAAATAACGAAAACGCTTAGAGCTAGGAAATGGGGTCAACATCATTCGGTCTATGATCTATTTTATATGCTCTTGCCCAGCTGTTAGGTCCTNTTGTAAAGACCGGGCNTGCAACAATTTGTCTTTGCTTTAATGAGTAACCACCAGAACTGATTACTTGAGTTTTCATCTCAGGTTGAGGTAGGTTNCTCTTTAGTCTCGTACTATCTATAGCTTGAGCCATTTCTACAGCTTGAGCCATTCCTACAGTTAACAGTCATAGGTTGTAGCACTGAGGCCTCGTTCCCAGGAAAAATAACCAGTCACGTTATTCCTTGTTATTGATACAAGGTGTCACTCTTTTTTTCCGTGGTAAACGTTGCAAAGTCAAACAGCGATGATCTTATTGCCGTTTAGTCAATCCACTTATTTTCTATATTGCTCTCTTTATTCTTTGTTTCGTTACTTCTATTACCAGAACGTCTTTTTTGCTTATTTGTTTCACAAGCGATTGTGCCGTTGGCACTGCGTCTCTGGTGTGATTTTCATCATNGACTCTTTANGACTGATTCGTTGTTGCTTATTGCACGAAGATTAATCAGTTTAAAGTATGTACATCTTGTTAGTTTTCTAACGCTAATCGTCTGTCTCGCGATTTTGTTTTGAGCAGTATTCTTTTTATAATGCCGTTGTGGCACTGAGAATACAGCCCCCTATAATGTTGATATTTACTGCTTTCGTTTTATTGTTGAGATAACGGTATCTGTAATAAATTATCCGACTCTCAAAAAAACTGTTCTTAGTCTCTTTAGCTGAGGTTTAAACGTTATTTTTGTGATCGACTAATGGGTCGTTCCACAATACGCCCNTAACTACTGCAATTAGACTTACGTACAGGCTAAGAATAGCAGTAAAATATAGGTGCATCAAATACATAGCATAGATGTACTTAATTGATCAATGAAAAGGTAAAAATCTGAATGGCGTCAGATTCAAATGATTTCTCTAGTGTCACCTACCATACAATAACCGAAAACAACACCGGTCAAAGATTGGACAATTATTTATTAAGCTTGCTTAAAGGTGTTCCTAAGTCGCGCNTATATAAGTTGATTCGAAAGGGTGAAATTAGAGTTNACAAAAAGCGTGCAAAACCGGATCTGCGGCTGGAACTGGATGATGTCGTTAGAATTGCGCCGATACGGATTGCTGAAAAAAATGAACTAGCCATCTCTGAACGCCGGGCAGATGATTTAAAATCCCATGTTATTTTTGAAGATGCCGGACTGATTGTTCTTAATAAACCCTCGGGCCTAGCCGTGCATGGCGGCAGCGGTATCAGCGGTGGTGTTATCGAGGTCATGAGGACTTGTTGCGACCCCAATCAATACTTGGAGTTGGTGCACAGATTGGATAAGGATACTTCGGGTTTACTATTAATCGCAAAGAAGCGGGCCGTTCTGCGGATATTGCACGAGCAGCTACGGGAGGGGACGGTGAAAAAACACTACTGGGCCCTAGTGGCAGGGCGATGGCATGGTAAAGAGGTGGAAGTTGATGCACCGTTGAAAAAGAACGCGACAAAATCAGGCGAGCGCATTGTTCAAGTGTCTAGCGCAGGAAAAGAATCTAAAACATTGTTTACCATATTGAGGCGTTTTGCTGATTACACTTTAATGCAAGCTTATCCAATGACAGGCAGAACCCATCAGATTCGGGTTCATGCACAGTATGAGGGGCATCCCATTGTTGGTGATGACAAATATGGGGACAAAGAGGTCAACAGAAAAGGTAAGGAATGCGGTATAAAAAGACTATTCTTACATGCCAAGGAGCTGGAGTTTTATATGCCTGAGCAAGGAATAATGCGATTTGAAGCACCTTTGGATGATGCTTTAGCAAAGGGTCTTGCTCGGCTGGAANAGTCAGTGAACAAATAATCGAGGTGTAAAATGNGTAAACGGTCGTTAGTNATTTTTGATTGGGATGGTACGCTCATGAATTCTTCAGCGAGAATCGTTGGGTCAATGCAGTCTGCAGCGGTGGATTGCAATTTGGACCCCCTCAAAAATCATCAGATCGAGAATATTATTGGGCTTGGGTTGCCTGAAGCTATTTCTATACTTTATCCTGAGGCACCTTCTTCAGTGCGCGAGTCATTGAGTTTGAGTTATAGTCACCATTACGTAAACGTTAACACTGAACCTACCCCATTGTTTGACGGTGTAGAAGCGCTCTTGCAAGGGCTAGAAAATGAAGGGTATCTGTTGGCTATTGCCACGGGCAAAAGTAGGAAGGGCTTGAATCGAGTATTAAAGCAGAGTGGCTTGGAAGGCTATTTCGCCACTAGCCGCTGCGCGGATGAGACTGTATCAAAACCACATCCGAAAATGCTGCTGCAAATATTGGATGAGTTAAGCGTGGCGCCAGAGACCGCATTGATGATTGGTGACACTGAGTATGATTTAGAAATGGCAACACGCGCTAATATTGCCAGTATTGGGGTCACTTATGGCTCTCATTCTTTGGAACGATTGGAGAGGCATGGGCCTCTATGTTGTGTTACAAACTCTTTTCATCTGTTAGATCGAATTAAGGTGCTAGGATGAAGGATAAGAGAGTCTGTTATCAAGGTTATATTAAAAAGGCAGAGGTATGAGCGAAGTCAAACCGGGTAGCTCCAAAGAGTGGGCATTAATTGAATCCCTGTTAAATAAATCGGTGGCTGAACAGCGTAAATCGAGGCGCTGGGGCATTTTTTTCAAACTGTTAACGTTTGCTTATATTTTCTTTGCTTTGTGGATGTTTTCACCAAGCAATTGGCTACCTGATAAAAAAACAGATTTCCATACTGCAGTGATTGATGTGGATGGAATGATAGCCGCATCCCAGGAAGCCAGTGCCGATGCGATAGTATCGGGTCTTCGAGACGCCTTTGAGAGCAAGGAAGCTAAAGGCGTTATCCTGCGAATCAATAGCCCCGGTGGTAGTCCTGTTCAATCAGGCTTTGTTTTTAATGAAATATTGCGGCTGAAAGAAAAATATCCGGACAAAAAAGTGTATGCTGCCATCACGGATATGGGTGCATCCGGCGCTTATTATATCGCAGCGGCAGCCGATGAGATTTATGCGGATCCTGCCAGCATTGTCGGATCTATTGGTGTTATTAGCTCAGGTTTTGGTTTTTCCGACGTAATGGGAAAAGTCGGTATTGATCGTCGAATCATGGCTTCGGGCGACAACAAAGCGATGTTAGATCCTTTTTCCCCAGTGAATCCGGAAGAAGTAGAGAAGTTTCAAGTGTTGCTGGGCGTTGTACATCAGCAATTTATCGATAGTGTTCGAAGGGGACGCGGGGAGCGTCTAAAAGAGAATAAAGAAACGTTTAGTGGCATGTTTTGGACCGGCCGACAGGCACTAGAGATTGGGCTGGTGGATGCACTGGGTAGCCCAGGTTATATTGCGCGAGAAGTGATTGGGTATGAAGAGATAGTAGACTACACAGTGAGACCTAATCCGTTTGATGCCTTCGCAGAAAAATTGGGAGTCAGTCTAGGAAAGGGCTTCGCTATTGCTCTGGGCGTGACTCCCTTTAGTTTAAGATAGGGGGGCGTAGGTAGAGACTTTAGGTCAATTAATTCGAGGTTGTAGTTTGGTAAACTGAATTAGCAGGGAATTATCGGGTATCTATATAAAGGTCAAGACCAAACACCGGTATTTTGCTAGTTAATTCATATGTTTAGTTATTATTGAATTTATTTTGACAGTTGTCCTGCATGTCCCTATCATTGCGCGCTTATGCTAAACAGGCAATTACCACTTACGATAAACGTTAAAAAGCTGACTGAACAAGAGATCCAACTTGAAGGTGCGCTCCCAGTTAGTAAGCTTACTCGTGTGCTAGAAGCAGTTGAAAGTGCCGAGGGAGAAATTTACTTAGAACTGGCGTTCCGTAAAGATGAACAAAGTGCGCGGGTTGCTCAGGGACAAGCGAGCTGCACCGTCAAATTGCTTTGTCAGCGTTGCTTGAAACCATATGAGCATGCGCTGAAAGCGAGTTTCAGTTTGGCTTTTGTTTATACTGAGGCTCAAGAGGAGCGATTGCCGGAAATATACGATCCTGTGCTAATGCAAGACGATAACGTTCGGCTTGTTGATTTGATTGAGGACGATCTTATTTTAGCGTTGCCCATAGTGGCGCACCACACCAGTGTGGAGTGTCAAACTCTGCGCTATGAGGAAGGAGAGTCTGTGGCAGAGGTTAGTTCGACAAAGGAAAATCCATTTAAAGTGCTCGAAGCTTTAAAGGATAGGGAGTTTAAAGGATCTAAGAATAAACCTTAGAACCCATTATTAAACACCAAGCATTTAGGTAACAGCTAAGTCGTTTTCTCAGTGCTTAGTCAGTTAAATTTTAATAAATCTATGCTTTAAAGGAGCATTGATCGTGGCAGTTCAAAAAAGTAAAAAATCTCGTTCAAGACGCGGCATGAGACGCTCTCATGATTCTTTAAGTGGTAGTACTCTTTCTTCAGAGCCTACAACTGGAGAAACTCATCGCCGACATCACATATCAGCTGATGGCTTTTACCGTGGCCAACAAGTTGTGGTTACGTCTGAAGACGATGAATAATATTGGTTGATATTGTCACTATTGCCATCGACGCAATGGGTGGGGATTATGGCCCTCAGGTTACGATACCTGCGGCGCTGGCGTGTATTGATCAAATTCCAGAATTACGAGTGCTTCTAGTGGGTAATATAGATGCTATTCGCGTAGAGCTGGATAAGTTAGGCAAGCAAGAATCTACAAAGCTTCAAATAGTCTACGCATCTCAGGTGGTTGAGATGGATGATAAGCCTTCCGTTGCCTTACGGTACAAAAAAGATTCATCAATGCGTGTGGCTGCCCGCCTAGTCAAGGAGGGCAATGCGCAAGCATTTGTGAGCGCGGGAAATACTGGCGCGTTAATGGCAATTAGCCGATACGTGTTTAAAACACACCCGAATATCGATCGCCCGGCAATTATCACTTCTATTCCCACCGTGAAAGGGCACTGCAATATGTTAGATCTTGGTGCAAATGTGGATTGCAGTGCAAAGCAACTCTTTCAATTTGCAGTCATGGGATCGATCATTTCTAGAGAGCTTGATGATATTGAACGACCGCGAGTGGGTTTGCTCAATATTGGCGAAGAAGAGATCAAGGGTAATGACCAGGTCAAGCAAGCTAACGAACTGTTAAGAAACAACCTAGCGATCAACTATATAGGCTACATAGAAGGCGATGCTATCTATAGTGGGGACGTGGATGTGGTTGTATGCGATGGGTTTGTTGGTAATATCGCGCTGAAGACAAGTGAAGGTCTGGCAAAAATGTTTACTAGCAACCTCAAAGAAGAAGTTGCACGAAGTTGGTACACCAAGTTACTGGGTTTAGTGTCCTTGCCTGTTTTGAAGCGCTTGCGCAAGCGGATGAATCCCAGCGAATATAATGGAGCGAGTTTAATTGGATTGAAGCATATTGCGGTTAAGAGCCATGGAAATGCTGATGCGATTAGTTTTGCTACTGCGATTAAGCTTGCCATTGAAGAGGTACGTAAAAATATTCCGAAATTGATAGGCGAGGGCATGACGGACCCATCTATTCGATTAGAAATGGATAAAATATAGTCAGTTTTCGATGCCATAATAAATTGTTACTTTTGCCACTTTGGGAAAAGTAAGTTTAAAGGTATCATGCCTTCAAAGGCTGTGTCGTCGCCTAATAAACAGCCAGTTCGGCTCGATTTCTATCATGTTGATCACTTTACAAAGGATTGAAAATGTCCCGCAAGTTTGCAGTCGTTTTTCCAGGGCAAGGCTCTCAATCAGTGGGCATGCTGGCCGATTTTGCTGAGCAAAATACATGTGTGATTGAGACTTTCGCAGAGGCTTCGGAAGCGCTTGGTTATGACATGTGGAAGATGGTTCAAACTGGCCCTGTTGAACAATTGAAAAGAACTGAAGTCACTCAGCCCGTCATGCTGGTGGCTGGAGTGGCGGTGTGGCGAGTTTGGAAGGCAAAACAGGGCCCATTGCCTAGTTTGATGGCCGGACACAGCTTAGGAGAGTATACGGCTTTAGTGTGCTCGGAGGCGCTGGGCCTAGGAGATGCCGCTACGCTTGTTCGATCGCGNGGGCGTTTTATGCAAGANNCNGTNCCTGANGGGCAGGGTTCNATGGCTGCCATNTTNGGNNTAGANNACNANGTNNTNGANCAAATTTGTNANNAAGCATCGGNTGGCGATGTGGTGTCCTGCGCAAATTATAACTCCCCGGGCCAAGTGGTTATTGGGGGAAATAAAGCGGCGGTAGATAGAGCTTCTGCCCTCGCCAAGGCTGCAAAGGCTCGTGTAATGCCGGTGGCCATGAGTGTGCCTTCACATTGTCTTTTGATGAAGCCAGCGGCTGAAAAGCTTGCAGAAGAATTATCTGCCATTACCTTAAATCATCCGATAGTACCGATCGTTAACAATGTTGACGCTAAAATTGAATCAGACTTAGCCTTGATCAAAGAGGCATTGATCAAGCAGGTGTACAACCCTGTGGCTTGGGTTTCCGTTGTTCAAGCCCTAGCGGTTGCTGGGGTCAGTGATATATTGGAGTGTGGACCAGGTAAGGTGTTATCTGGCTTAAGTAAACGGATTGATAAAAGCTTGAATGCCTATCCTATGTCAAATGTTGAAAAGTTTGAAAAGGCATTTGCTGCTGTTACTGAATTTGGTACTTCCGATATGACAGATGAGGCGAAATTGGAGACTGTTGTTTAAAACGAGTACCGATAATAGTAAAAGGATATTTATAAATGGCTGAATTAAACGCAGTACCCTTGGAAGGAAAAGTGGCCTTGGTTACTGGGGCAAGTCGCGGAATTGGCCTAGCTATCGCGAAAGGGCTGGCTAAAGCGGG
The DNA here is from genome assembly GCA_016765265.1 of Pseudomonadales bacterium. Lineage (GTDB taxonomy): Bacteria > Pseudomonadota > Gammaproteobacteria > Pseudomonadales > DC-out160 > DC-out160. The sequence goes on from JAESQG010000199.1 coordinate 9,353, forward strand.
TGCCACGGTGGTCGGCACTGCTACCACTGAGAACGGGGCTGAGGGAATTACAGAATACCTAAAGGAAATGAATGCGCAAGGCGCTGGCGTAGTGATGGATGTTTCTGATGGAGAGTCCGTAAAGAGTGCCTTTGATAGCGTTAAAACGAATTTTGATTTANCTAATATTGTCGTTAATAATGCGGGCATCACTCGTGACAATATTTTGCTACGCATGAAAGATGATGAGTGGGACTCAGTTGTTAATACAAACTTAAGTTCTGTTTTTNGAGTGACTAAATTGTGTTTGCGTGGCATGTCTAAATCACGGTGGGGTCGAATTATCAATATCGGATCCGTGGTTGGCGCTACGGGCAACGCTGGCCAGGCGAACTATGCGGCGGCAAAAGCAGGATTGGAAGGGTTTACCCGATCTGTTGCACGTGAGTTCGGCAGTCGGGGCATCACAGCTAATGTTGTGGCGCCTGGATTTATTGATACTGATATGACTAAAGCGCTACCTGAGGCTCAACGAGAGGCCTTATTGGCTCAAATACCTCTAGGCCGCCTTGGAAATCCCGATGATATTGCTCAAACTGTCGTATTTTTATGTGGAGATTCAGGGAGTTATATCACTGGGGCCTGTATCCCAGTGAATGGTGGGATGAACATGTCGTAATTTTGATGGAATTGCTGTAGTTTTAGCTTTTTTTAGAGCACAAATAAATGAGGGTGCTATAAAGATAACTGAGCTAATGTGATATTAGGTAAATCCCTAACCCTTTCAAAAGTGAATCTTGAACCGAGTTTTTGTTGGACCTATTTTGGAACAGTGAGATGTAATTAAAACAGCGATAAGTTGCTGTAATAACTTGAAACCAGTGATGCCATTCGAATAAACTACGCCCCGCGATCTGCAGGGGTTATTAATTAGGAGTGAAGAAAGNNTATGAGTANNGTNGAAGANCGNGTNAAGAANATNGTTGCAGANCAANTAGGNGTNAANCTTGAAGANGTNNNTANNGANTCATCNTTNGTNGAAGATTTAGGNGCNGATTCTCTTGATACNGTNGAGTTGGTNATGGCTTTNGANGAGGANTTCGAGACTGAAATTCCTGATGAAGAAGCTGNGAAAATCACTAAAGTTCAAGAAGCTGTTGATTACGTTAATTCGAACTCATAAGGGTGACCTAATAAGCAATACAATGGAGCCGCAGCAGTCTTTAGGCTACTGCGGCTTTTTATTGGGTCGATGTTTATTGGGTCGATGTTTATTAGGCCGATGTTCCCGCGACGGTTTCTAATGTGATGGACTAGGTTAGAGACCTATACATACAACCTATTTTAAAANATTGGATTTAATAATAGGTTTTAAANATNGTTNTGGNATGAGGGTATTGGGATGGGTGTATTGTTTTCTTGTCCCCTAACAATGTGCTATCGGAGGGTTTTGCTTTGTCTCGGCGACGTGTAGTGGTGACTGGATTAGGAATGATCACTGCCTTTGGAAATGATGTTGAAGACACTTGGCAACGTATTCTTAAAGGTGAAAGTGCCATCAGTAGCATCGATAAATACGATGTATCAAACTATACCGTGAAATTTGGCGGTACAATCAAGAATTTTGATGTAGAGACATACATGTCAAAGCGTGACGCCCGTAGGATGGATGGGTTNGTCCAGTACGGAATTGCCGCCGCGCAAAAGGCGGTAGATGATTCAGGAATTGTTGCAACAGATGCCGATGCCCATCGCATGGGAGTAGTGATAGGTTCTGGTATTGGGGGGATCACTACCATAGAGGAACAGCATGACGTGTTACTCAAAGGAGGGCCCAGAAGGGTATCTCCATTTTTTGTTCCTGGCACTATCACTAATATNATTGCCGGGCATGTCTCTATTCGACACGGNTTTAAAGGCCCCAATTATTGTATTACCACAGCCTGTACAACGGGTACGCATAATATAGGTCATGCGGCGCGCGGTATTTCTTATGGTGAAGCAGATGTCATGTTGGCCGGTGGTGCTGAAATGGGATCTTCTGCTCTAGGGATGGCTGGATTTGCCGCGGCTAGGGCGTTATCTACACGTAATGATGATCCAACGGCTGCGAGTCGGCCATGGGATAAAGATAGAGATGGTTTTGTCTTAGCTGACGGTGCNGGTGTAGTTGTCTTAGAAGAGTANGAGCATGCGAAAAAACGCGGTGCAAAAATTTATGGTGAGTGGGTTGGTTTAGGCATGAGTGGTGATGCTTATCATATAACGTTGCCGCCTGAAGATGGTGGTGGTGCATCAATGGCAATGAAAAATGCCTTGAACGATGCAAATCTGAATCCGGAAGACATTCACTACATAAACGCTCATGGTACCTCCACACCTGCTGGAGATGTNGCTGAGACAAGAGCTATCAGAAATGTGTTTGGTGAATATGCAGATGATTTAGCTGTCAGTTCCACAAAGTCTATGACAGGGCATTTATTAGGTGCTGCTGGAGCGATAGAGACGATATTTAGTTTATTAGCTATTAGGGACCAGGTGGCTCCGCCTACTATAAATCTGGATGAGGCAGGAGAAGGCTGCGACCTTAACTATGTACCACATCATGCACAGGAAATGAAAATAGAAACTGTATTATCGAATTCTTTTGGTTTCGGCGGTACCAACGCGTCGCTAATTTTTAAAAAGGTTTGAATCAATCGAGGATCTTGATTGCAAACAAATTTGCCAGAATCCCATAAGTTAGAATCAGCAGGTCTGGCGTGCGCCTGGGTTAATGGCCTACCGGCGGAACATCTTTCGCTGGTAGATCGTGGAATTGCGTATGGTCATGGAGTGTTTGAAACCATCTGTGTCATAGCCAGGAAGCCTCAATTATTATCTCTACATCTCGAACGTCTTACCTCTGGCTGCCAACGGCTCTATATCCCATTAGAAGAAAATCAAGTTAAATCCCAAGTTAGCAAATTCTTAGAATCAATCACTAGCGATAGGGATGGTATCTTAAAAATTATAGTGACGGCCGGTAGCGGAGGCAGGGGATACGGTATGCCAACTGAAGTTGAACCGAGTATTATTTTGTTATGGTTCAATCGCCCACCGNGTCATGAGATTAAGAGTACAAATGGCATTAGCGTTAATCTGTGCGAGACCAGACTCGCCCGACAACCCCGANTGGCCGGCCTTAAACATCTAAACCGCTTGGAGCAAGTGCTAGCCAGACAAGAACTTAATCGATTAGGAGACAGTGTTTCTGAAGGGATAATGCTTGATACCGAGGGCAGTGTCATTGAAGGGATTATGAGTAATCTGTTCATTGTACGGCAAGGCGTATTAATTACACCGGAACTGGTGAATGCAGGTGTTGCTGGGGTAATGCGAGAATTCATTCTGTCTAATGCTGAGCAGATGCTAACAACGGTACAAATACAGGATGTTACTCTTGAAAACTTAAAGGTGGCGGACGAGGTGTTTGTCTGTAATAGTTTAATAGGAATTTGGCCAGTGGTTAAACTTATTGGTTGTGGGGAGCCTGTCAGTTGGCCCTGTGGGGATGTGACAAGACGCCTACAAGAAATAACTCAGCCCTACTGTTTTAGTTATGATTAAAAAAATTATTGCTACTTTCGCTTTGTTGGCCTTGTTCGTGGTGGTAGGTGGGTATGCCTACATAAAGACTGCCATGGTACGCTCGGTTGCACTTTCTCACCCTGTTCTATTGAATGTTCCTAAAGGATCTTCGCTTAACTCCGTGGGGATTCAATTAGCAGAAAATGGTTTGATAGAATCCACGGCGCTATTCATAGCCTATGCACGCTTAATCGGACAGTCACAAAACATAAAGGCCGGCGAGTATCAGTTTGGCGGGATGGTGTCGCCCGTGTCTATTTTAAATCAATTGATTGATGGGGCAGTTGTCTTCCATAGTGTTACGTTGGTGGAAGGGCATAGGTATACAACTCTATTGCAGCATCTTTGGTCGCAAGGGCATATCAAAGCGACCTTAAAAGGGAAGACAGAAAAGGAAGTGATCGCTTTATTGGGGGTGGAGCGCAATCATTTGGAAGGTCTGCTGTTTCCAGATACCTATCAATTCACTAAAGGGGAATCGGATTTAAGCATTATAAAACGAGCGTATCTGAGAATGAAAACGGTATTGGCTGAGGAATGGTTTGAACGACAAAATGATTTGCCGTATCAGTCCGCCTATGACGCACTGGTGATGGCTTCCATTGTAGAAAAAGAGACGGGACTGGGTTCAGAGCGAGCAGATATTGCGGGGGTATTTGTTCGAAGGTTGAAAAAAAATATGCGTTTACAAACTGATCCTACTGTTATCTATGGATTGGGTGAGGAGTTTGACGGCAACCTTACGCGTCGACATTTGAAAACAAAAACGCCTTATAATACTTACATGAACTATGGGCTGCCGCCATCGCCCATTGCAACGCCTGGCAGAGCAGCGATACATGCTGCATTACATCCTGCCTCAGGGACTACCCTCTATTTTGTCGCGAGAGGCGATGGTTCTCATGAATTTACCAGTAATTTTTCAGATCATAACAAGGCTGTTGTGAAGTTCCAGAAAAAAAGAGTAAAGAACTATCGATCGTCTCCAGCACCTGTTTCTAACAAAAAATCAGTTAATCAATAATTCATCAAACGATAATTTATAAAATACT
>JAESQG010000200.1 GCA_016765265.1 Pseudomonadales bacterium
CGACTTGCTTAAGAATGACTCCGCTGTCTTTACCGCATGCGCGGTTCCCAGTTGCTCTGCTTGATGGATAAAGTTGATCGCCTTATAACTCTGGCAAGCGGCTTTTAAATCAAATTGTCAAAGATGTGGAGAGTAATCTGCATTTTGAATTGCTCAAAACTAACGGCAAGATTGTTTATTCTGATTTGCCCGTTATTGATGCTGATTTCACGCATATGTGGCAAATGTTTGCCAACTTAATCTCCAATTCCCTGAAGTACAAGAGGGATGGAGTTGATTCCGTGGTCAACATTACGGCTGAGAATAGAACTAAAGAAGGCGTAGTTCGGCTGGTTATCAGCGACAACGGTCTTGGGTTTTCGGATGAAGACGCAAAGATTATATTTGATAAGTTTTCTAGATTGAATGACGGTGACGCTGTAGAAGATAGCTATGGCATCGGTTTGTCCACTGTATTTCAAATAGTGGAGAGTCATAGAGGCGTCATATCTGCGGTGGGGCGCGTCGACCAAGGAGCCGATTTTATTGTTGAGCTGCCGCTGGCTCAAGAGAAGAAAAGTGCTAAGTCTGTCTTAGTAGAGAGCCGGCGCGTTTCTTGATTCCAGTTACGTCGGCTATCAGTTACGTCGGCTAATAGAAGACTTTGCCAAGTTCACTAACGCCTCTTTATAAATCGATTCAGGGATACACTTTAGCGCCGAGATCGCTTGATTGGCTTCTGCGGTCGCTCTCTCCATGGTGTAGTCGAGGGCCCCCGTTTCTTTAACGACTGCACTGATTTCATTCAGATGATCTAATCCACCGGTTTTAATGGCGTTGGAAATCATCAACGATTGCTCTTCACTACCGTGTTTAATCGCGTAGATCAGTGGCAGAGTTGGCTTCCCTTCGGCGAGATCATCACCTACGTTTTTACCCATTTCGTCCGCGTTGCCTGTGTAATCTAGGACATCGTCAACTAATTGAAATGCTGAGCCGAGATGAATAGCATATTCCGCTAAGGCGAGTTCTTCGACCTCTGGCCTTTTAGCTAAAACGGCGCCTGATTGAGCAGCAGCTTCAAACATTTTGGCAGTCTTATGATGGATAACTTCCATATAAGCCTCTTCTGTGGTGGTGGGATCATTGCAGTTGACCAGTTGCAAGACTTCTCCTTCAGCAATGAGGTTGGTTGCATCGGAAAGAATTTCCATAATACGGATGTTCTTGATGGCCACAACCATTTGAAAAGATCTTGAGATCAAGAAATCACCAACGAGTACAGATGGTGCATTTCCCCATACGGCGTTCGCCGTTGCCTTGCCTCGACGTAGGTTAGATTCATCAACTACGTCATCATGTAGTAAAGTGGCGGTATGGAGGAATTCCACCACTGCCGCTATTTGGATGTGCTTATCGCCTTCATAGCCACATGCGCGCGCGCTAAGTAAAGAGATTAAGGGGCGTAGGCGCTTACCCCCACTATTTATAATGTATCCGCCAACCTTGTCCACCAGTGGTACATTAGAGTGTAATTTCTTTACAATCAGTCGGTTAACTTGTTCAAAGTCGTCAGCAACTGTCGCTGAAATAGTTTTGAAATCCATTTGAATCCAGATGGGGTTGAGTCTATGATGCGGCCGGTTATAATGCGGCAGCGCTAACGAACGTCTCAATTGTACGATATAGTTGTGAATGCTAGGCGTCCAGTAGCGGTGGTGTCAAGAATTAGTGCTGTGGCTGATTGTATAGTCCTTAGAAAATAAAGCGATTTGTTTATATCCCTAAAAATTCCTTGATCCAAGGGGGTGCATCACTTAGAATTGCGCCCCCTGTGTGGCCTCTCACCAAATATGTCCTAAAGTATAAGGGCAGAGTCTGGAATTAAAGAGAATCTGGATTAACGTTAGTAACGTGCGGTGCTTGGTTAAGGCTTTAAGTCACTGCTTTGGTACTAGCTCGATTTTAGTACTAACTCTAGTTGGGCTAGCACACGTAAGGTTATTGGTTTTTATTGGTTACCAGTGGGCTGCACTGGCATAGTTTAAATTCAAAAGCCAAAATTTCTATCATAAGATTTTATACTCAACGGAGTAGGACGATATGTACGCCGTTTTTGAAAGTGGTGGCAAACAACACCGTGTTATAGAAGGTGAATCACTCAAGTTAGAACTACTTGAAGTGGAGCCGGGCGCCGCTGTTGATTTCGATAAAGTGCTCATGGTCGCCAATGGCGAAGACATTAAGATTGGCGCACCGTTTGTGGATGGTGGCAAGGTTTCCGCTGAGGTGCTTGGTCATGGGCGTCATGATAAAATTAGGATTGTTAAATTTCGCCGACGTAAGCACCATCGCAAGCAGATGGGCCACCGTCAGTGGTATACCGAAGTGAAGATTACGAGTATTAGCGCGTAAGTTGATAGATAAAAGTTTAAAGGAGACATTTCATGGCTCATAAGAAAGCCGGTGGTAGTACCCGTAATGGTCGTGATTCCGAGTCTAAACGCCTAGGTGTAAAGATGTATGGCGGCCAAGTTATTAAGGCAGGCAACATCATTGTTCGTCAGCGTGGCACTCAGTTCCATCCCGGTAGCAATGTGGGTCTAGGGCGTGATCATACTCTTTTTGCTAAGGCCGATGGTGTAGTGAAATTTGATATAAAAGGCCCGAAAAGCCGCCGNTACGTGAGTGTTGTATAGAGCTGACCGTGGTTAGAATTGATATGCCATTACTGCGGCAGTGGTAGTGGTTTAGGATTGTTGATTCTACAGAACAAAAGCCCTGCCTATAATTAGGTGGGGCTTTTGTTGTTAGAGCTGTCTTTACTCAAATACAATAGTCTTGCCCAATAACGTCCACCGTCCCATGTGACCTTGTTTTTTGCTTACTGGAGTAACCCATGAAGTTCGTTGATGAAGCTGATATTCGCGTGGAGGCAGGTGATGGTGGCAATGGGGCGTTGAGTTTTCGTCGTGAAAAGTACGTTGAAAAAGGCGGCCCTGATGGAGGAGATGGAGGTGCGGGCGGCAGCGTTTATCTTGAGGCAGACAACAATCTCAACACTTTAGTCGATTATCGGTATGAGAAGCACCATCGGGCTAAGCGTGGGCAAAATGGCGCTAGTCGAAATTGTACCGGTGCGGGTGGCGATGATATTGTGCGTCGAGTGCCAGTAGGCACCACCATTATCGATATTGATACAGAAGAGGTGCTAGGAGATCTCGTTGCCAATAAGCAGCGGTTAAAGGTGGTCCAGGGTGGGCGCGGAGGAATGGGCAATACCCGTTTTAAATCCAGTACCAATCGAGCCCCNCGNCAGACNACCAAAGGNATTCCTGGTGAGCATCGTCACTTGCGTTTGGAGTTGAAAGTNTTAGCNGATGTCGGGCTNCTGGGNTTNCCAAATGCAGGGAAATCTACNTTGATCCGTTCGGTCTCGGCGGCAAAACCNAAAGTGGCNGATTATCCTTTTACNACGCTAGTTCCCAACTTAGGGGTAGTGAAAGTGGATCGGTACCGCAGTTTTGTGATGGCGGATGTCCCNGGGTTGATCGAAGGGGCGGCGGAAGGGGCGGGATTGGGTACTCGCTTTCTTAAGCATCTTGCAAGAGCTAGGTTACTGTTGCATATGGTGGATGTGGCACCTTTCGATGGTACTGATCCTGTGTATGCGGTTGATGCTATTGCGGGTGAGTTGTTTGAGTTTAGTGCTGCGTTGGCCAAAGTAGAGCGCTGGTTGGTGATTAATAAAGTTGATTTGTTGCCGGAAGATGAGCGGGAGGAATCCTGTCAGCGAATAGTGGATGAGTTACAGTGGGAGGGTCCCGTGTTTCAGATATCAGCCCTGGCGCGTGATGGGACGCAAGAACTGGTTAGCAAAATAATGACCCATATCGAAGATATTGAAACGCGCATCGCTGAAGATCCTGATTTCAAGCAAGCTCAAGAGGATTTTCGATCGTTGGTTGAAGAAGAGGCCAGGCTTAAGATGCAAGCGCTGAAAGAGGAGCGACTTTTGCGTCGTAAAAATGATTCTGCAGATAACGAAGATGACGATCATGATGTGGAAATCATTTGGACTGATGAGTAACTGATGAGTAGGTGCCCTATTTTCTCTCGTCCTTTCCTCCTGATGTAAATCCCTAATTTGTAAGATAAGAGATTAAAAGTTCAAAGTGATGACAGAGACCAAAATAACAAAGAGAAATCGACTTACGAACAGTAAGCGCTGGGTAGTCAAAATCGGTAGTTCTCTGTTAACTGCAGGTGGTCAAGGTTTAGATAAAAGCGCTATTGCCGAGTGGGTTGATCAAATTGCTAAGCTCAGAAATCTCGGCATTGAAGTAGTGCTTGTATCCTCTGGTGCCGTTGCTGAGGGAATGGTTCGCTTAGGGCTTACCGAGCGACCTAANACCATCCATGAGTTGCAGNCAGCGGCAGCTGTGGGGCAGATGGGGCTAGTGCAAACTTATGAGACGTGCTTTCAAACCCACCAATTACATACGGCACAGATTTTACTGACCCATGAGGATTTATCTGATCGCAAACGCTACCTAAACGCCCGCAGTACAATGCTGAGTTTNTTNGACATGGGAGTCGTGCCGGTGGTTAATGAGAATGACACGGTGGTTACGGACGAAGTTCGATTTGGTGATAATGATACCTTGGGTGCNTTGGTGGTTAATTTGATCGAGGCAGATGTGCTCGTGATTTTAACTGATCAGGCGGGCATGTTTGACAAGGATCCTCGAAAGCACAAGAGTGCGCAGCTTCTTGATGAGGTGCGAGCCAATGACCCAAGCCTCGGTGCGATGGCAACGGTCGGTGGCAGTGGCCTAGGTCGCGGAGGCATGGCGACGAAGGTGCGCTCTGCTGTTTTGGCGGCTAGGTCCGGCGCTTATACTGTCATAGCTGGAGGAGATACGCCGAATATTCTGCTGCGAATAAGGGGTGGCGAGCAGGTGGGTACCTTGATGGTGCCCGATCAAGAGCCCATTGCAGCCCGGAAACAGTGGCTAGCGGGTCATTTGCAAATGAAAGGNCGATTAGAGCTTGATGANGGAGCGGTCAAGGTCNTAAAAAATGAAGGTTGTAGCTTATTACCCGTTGGTGTTAAAGCCGTGCTCGGCCAATTTCGGCGGGGTGAGGTGGTNGAGTGTGTTAATTCTGCGGGAGAAAGAGTGGCCTGTGGAATGGTGAACTATGATGCTCAAGAAGCGCAGCAGATTGCCGGTAAGGGTAGTGATAAAATCGAGGCTATCCTTGGATACATTGATCAAGAGGAATTGATACACCGGGATAATTTAGTGGTGTTTTAGAGCAGCACAGGTGGTGAGCGCATAAAAAAACCGGCGCAAGTCTGTAGTTGTAGGTATTAGATATACGCCGGTTTGTTGTTTTCTTTTTGAATGTCAGTTTA
>JAESQG010000201.1 GCA_016765265.1 Pseudomonadales bacterium
ATATAACGGGTGGCGGTTTGCCCGAAAATATCCCCCGGGTTTTACCCGAGGACACCAAAGCCCTCATCGATACCAATAGCTGGCAGTGGCCAGATATATTTAAATGGATACAAGATCAGGGGAACGTGGAAACCAAAGAAATGTACAGAACATTTAATTGTGGAGTTGGCTTAGTCATTGCCGTACCGGGAGATCAGGCGGAAAAGACCATAGGCACGCTAAAAAAAGCAGGAGAAAACGCTTGGATATTAGGCTCCGTTGATCCATCCTCCAGTGGAACACCCTATGTCACATTGAGCGACCTTGGTTGACAAAAATGGGTTGACAAAAATGAGCTAAGAAAAAATAGACTGAGATAGAGTAATAACCACCGATATATGAACCAGCACTCACCAAACTCATCCACAATCTTATTTTCAGAAGAGCACAAGCTGTCCCTGGTTATTCTTATTTCAGGAAAAGGAACTAATCTAGACGCCATTATTAGTGCCATCGACAATAATCAAATTCCGAATGCCGTGATTCGTGCGGTCATCAGCAATCGTCCTGATGCTTTTGGTCTAGAGCACGCAGAGCAAAAAGGCATCCCCACTATCTGTATCAATCATCAACAATTTCAAAATCGTGTCACTTTTGATATAGAGCTACTTAAGGCAATCCAAGGCTATAAACCCGACTTAGTGATACTGGCCGGATTTATGCGCGTTTTGACACCGCAGTTTGTGCGCGAATTGAAAGGAATCTTATTGAACGTTCACCCCTCTTTATTGCCCAAATACCAAGGGTTAAACACTCACCAAAGAGCCATGGAGGCGGGAGAAAAGGAGCACGGCTGTAGCGTTCACTACGTGACCGAGGACTTAGATGGGGGCCCTGTCATTGCTCAGGCAAAGGTAAATATAACCCCAATGGAATCAGTAGAGAGCCTGGCGAGAAAAGTGCAAGCTCAGGAACATAAGCTCTTGCCACTCTGTATCCAATGGTTCAGTCAAAATAGACTGGCAATGATNGATAATCGAGCTACATTGGATGGAGAGAAACTTGCCCNGCAAGGGCNCCGCCCGACACAAGATGAGCTCAACCNCCTGTAAGGNGTTTAAGGAGAGAGATAATCAAAACGCTGCGGTGGAGTACATTTTCTTTATTCCTGCTAAGCCTGATATTTTTGGCGACTTCTGCTTCGCAAGCTTCAGAACCCCCTAAAACGACAACATCCTCCACCGTGCCCATTTCGACCTTCGAAGCACATTATATTGCTCGCGCTAAAGGGATGCCGTTCAAGGGAAAGGCCATTCGAAAATTAAAATTCGAAAACGGTGTGTACAAATTTTCAATGAAGGCCAAATCATTATTCACCTCCATTTCTGAACACGCTGAATTTAATTGGAACAACGTACAACAATGTGCTCTACGTCCCACGCGTTACGACTACCAGCGAAAAGGACTTAGCAAAGATNGGCATCGGAGTATCCGCTTCAACTGGGAAAAAAGAAAAGCCGTTTACCAAGATAAAAAACGAGAATCTGTTTTTTCTTGGCAGGGGGAACTCAATGACAAGTTAACCGAGCATCTGGTTGTTCGATGCCATCTCATGGCAGGAGAAAGAAAGTTTACCATTCAAATCGCGGATAGGGACGTTATNAAGGAGCATGAATTCATCGTCACCGCTGAAGAGATAATCGAAACCGGGATTGGCAAAGTCAACACTCTAAAGCTGGAACGAACCCGACAAATTGACGACNGACGATCAACCATATTCTGGCTTGCACCCGAGTTGGACTATTTGTTGGTAAAACTAGAACAAGTCAAAAGAGAAAGGAATAATTTAGACAAAATAGAGCAGAGTTTTGTGATCACTTTAAAAAAGTTGAAATAGATGNAAAAAGNTGAAATCANCGAAAGCTACACCCTCCTCTTAACACCACACAACAAANCTCTCATTANGATATCAGCATTGGANAACGTAATGAGAGNTTTGTTGTTAGATTNAAAACAGATCAAGCTAAAAAGATTATCTCTTTTATCACTATTTTAGGTAACACACTACAAATNTTATAGCGGTGTTACGTTCTCTGCTTGAGGTCCTTTTTGGCCTTGAGTAACTTCAAAAGTTACCTGTTGACCTTCGTTCAAAGAACGACGGCCTGTACCATTAATAGCACGAAAATGAACAAATACGTCTTTCCCGCCTTCACGCTCGATAAAACCGAACCCTTTATCGTCGTTAAACCATTTAACGGTACCGGTGACTAATTCTTCTGACATAACACCCTCTACTCCCGCTTTAAGTCTCTATAACTACTAACTTAACTATAACTACTAACTTAACTATAACTACACGACTAACCACATAAACAACTACAAGCCAATGTATCTACTGATTTCCTTACTTACTTGACAATCCCAGATTTGAGATTATCGACATTCTATGGTTCGACTCGGTTAACTTCAACATAAAATTCAGATAACTTTCTATTTTTATTTATCGTGTCTTTATCGGATCTTTATCCATTCAACATGACTACATGTTAGTCATTGAAACGCATTTTAAACCCTGCATAGCTGTGTTTTAGCCATCTAACAGCATTTTTTAGGATTATGCTTTGGGCAATGTGACTCCTTGCTGCATCATGTATTTACCGCCGCGATCCTTATAGGAAACTTCGCACTCTTCGTCAGACTCAAAAAAAAGCATCTGGGCCACGCCTTCGTTCGCATATATTTTTGCGGGTAACGAAGTAGTATTTGAAAATTCCAAAGTCACATGACCCTCCCACTCAGGTTCTAGAGGTGTGACGTTGACGATAATACCGCAACGGGCATAGGTAGACTTTCCCAAACAAATACTAAGCACTGAACGTGGTATACGAAAATACTCAACGGTTCTCGCTAATGCAAAAGAGTTGGGTGGGATCACACACACGTCGCTTTTTACATCCACAAAACTACTCTCATCAAATGCTTTTGGATCAACTGTTGCTGAGTTGATATTGGTGAACACCTTAAATTCATCGGCACAGCGCACATCATATCCGTAACTGGAAGTGCCGTAGGAAATGACCCGTCCATTTTCACCTTCTCTCACTTGACCAGACTGAAACGGCTCGATCATCCCATGCTCAATCGCCATTCTACGAATCCATTTATCTGACTTTACACTCATTTGCTAACTCTCATACTCATTTGAAATTGAAGGCCATCACACACCCAAATCTACTTTCCCCTCATCTCAACTTAATCATCCGATATGGATATAGAGGGAAATCCACCAGGCGCCTGAATCTCTTTCGCCCATAACGCCGTCGCTAACTTTTGTGCAGTACTAAGATACAACTGTGCTTCAGGTCCGTCAGGCGCTGACGCTACCGTGGGATGTCCCGCATCGGTCATCTCACGAATCCCTAGTGATAGCGGCAGGCGTCCCAAGACAGTAGTGTCATATTGCACAGCCACTTTTTCTCCCCCTCCCTGACCAAAGATTGCTTCTTCATGGCCACAACTCTCACAGATATGTATCGCCATATTTTCCACAATGCCCAGTACCGGAATATTGACCTTACGAAACATCTCAATCCCTTTTCTCGCATCAAGCAAGGCCACATCCTGTGGTGTAGTCACAATGACGACCCCATCGACCGGCGCTTTTTGTGCTAGTGTCAGCTGGATGTCACCTGTCCCCGGGGGCATATCCACAATCAAATAATCTACATCTTGCCATAAAGTCTGCATCAGCATTTGCTGCAANGCGCCACTCGCCATTGGGCCGCGCCATACCATGGGGGTGTTTTCCGTGGTCAAATACCCGATGGACATGGACTGCAAACCTATCGCCTGCACGGGCACAAAATTACTCTCTCCCACTACCTTTGGATGAGTGCCTTCAGGAATGCCCAACATCATGGGCTGGCTGGGGCCATAGATATCTGCATCCAAAATTCCTACACTTGCGCCCAAATGATTAAGAGCCAGGGCTAAGTTGACCGCAGTGGTAGACTTGCCAACACCTCCTTTACCAGAGGCTATAGCAATTATATTTTTTACACCGGGTAAGGAAGGCAAATTAGCATTTTTAACAGATGAGCGAACCTCCCAAGACACTTGGACAGATACAGTAGAGGCCACTTGCCGTAACAATTCTTCTGCTTCATTTTTAATTCGATTGACGAATTCCGGTGAGGCAACAAATCCCAGCAAGACCTCAACCGTGACTGCATCCCCATCAATCCTGACAGCCTGCACTGCCTTGGCTGAAACCAAATCAACGCCCATAATGGGGTCAATCCAGTTGTTCAATATTTCCATCACTTGATTTTCATCGAGACGTGCCATAAACGACTCCTCATAATTGGTGATCATAATTGGTGGTAATGGTATTAGCGAGTGATAACAGCACTAAATCGGCACAAGTTGCTTCAGAAATATTTCTAGATCCTATCTTATCAAGCCGTCAGAACTGGAGCTGAACATTATAGAGGGCTTGGGAGATACACAAGATTTATTAGTGTTATGGACTCGTCGACGATTAAGAACGCTTGCGCCAGTAAACTGCTGCTAAAATTGAATGCACTACGCTTAAGTAGGCGGTATATTACCGCTCTGATTTTAACACTACCGGCTGATTTTTCAACACCCAAGGCTTTCACCTTATGACCCGTCAGATATTAGTCACCAGCGCGCTCCCTTACNCCAATGGTTCCATCCATATAGGGCACTTATTGGAATATATTCAAACTGATATTTGGGTGCGTTTCCAAAATATGCGAGGCCATGATTGTATTTATGTTTGCGCTGATGATGCTCATGGAACGGCAATTATGTTAAGGGCCGAAAANCTAGGGATCACNCCTGAGCAATTGATTTCTGATATGAAGACCGAACACGAAGCTGACTTTGCCTGCTTCCATATTAAGTTTGATAACTTTCACTCGACCCACTCTGATGAAAACAGGACCTTGTCTGAGTTAATTTATCAACGCAATCACGACGCTGGCAATATCGTTGAGCGTGACATAACGCAATTGTTTGATCCTGAAAAAGGCTTATTTTTGGCTGACCGATTCGTCAAAGGGACATGCCCCAAATGCAATGAACCAGATCAATACGGGGATAATTGTGAGAAATGCAGCGCCACGTATTCTGCCACTGAACTAATCAATCCAGTTTCCGCACTTTCTGGTGCGACCCCNATTGAAAAAGAATCAACTCAACTTTTCTTCGATCTACCAAAGTTTGAAGGCATGCTACAAGAATGGACACGAGCAGGCCACCTCCAAGATCAGATTGCAAATAAGTTGTCCGAGTGGTTTGAATCGGGCTTAAAACAATGGGATATTTCCCGCGAAGCGCCCTACTTTGGATTTGAAATTCCAAATTATCCGGGCAAGTATTTTTATGTTTGGTTGGATGCCCCTATCGGCTACATGGCGAGTTTTAAAAACTTATGTGATCGTACTGATGGTTTAGATTTTGATGCCTATTGGGAGGAGGATTCCACTGCAGAATTATATCATTTTATTGGCAAAGATATTGTCAGTTTTCACGGCCTGTTCTGGCCTGCAATGTTAACTGGCGCTAATTTCAGAAAACCCTCTGCTATTTATGCCCATGGTTTTATCACGGTGAATGGGCAGAAAATGTCTAAATCTCGTGGCACGTTTATTAAAGCACGCACTTTTATGGAGTATTTGAATCCTGAGCATTTACGCTACTATTATGCGGCAAAGCTGAATAATCGCGTGGATGATCTTGACCTAAACATGGACGACTTTGTTCAACGAGTAAACTCTGATTTAGTCGGTAAACTGGTGAATATTGCCAGTCGCTGCGCTGGTTTTATTACCAAAAAATTTGATGGAAAACTAAGTGCCACCTGCGCAAAACCTGAATTAGTAAAAGAATTCACTGACGCGAAAGAGATCATCGCTCAATATTACGAAGACCGGGAATTTAGCCGAGCAATACGAGAGATCATGGCATTGGCTGACCGCGCAAACCAATATATCGATGACCAAAAGCCATGGGTATTAGTAAAGGAAGAGGGCAAAGAACAACAGGTACAGGATGTGTGCTCCGTTGGCATCAACTTATTCCGATTGTTAATGATTTACCTTAAGCCGGTATTGCCCATAACCGCAGAAAAATCAGAATCATTTTTAAATGTTGCTAGCCTTTGCTGGCAGGATGCAGACGTCTATCTCACTGACCATGGCATCAATAAGTTCAAACCATTAATGCAACGGGTCGAAAAAGAAAAAGTGGATCAAATGATGACGGCCTCGAAAGAAGATTTAGCCCAGGAAAATGTCATCAATCAACAACAAGCGGCACTCGATCCACACAGCCCTTTGGCAACTGACCCTATTGCGGACACCATCGAATACGATGATTTTATTAAGCTGGATTTACGGGTGGCTAAAATCATTGAGGCAGCACCGGTAGAAAAAGCAGATAAATTATTACGACTCACCTTAGATTTAGGAGGGGAAACAAGGCAGGTGCTTGCCGGGATTAAATCAGCTTATAAACCGGAGCAGCTAGAGGGACGATTAACAGTGGTGGTAGCGAATCTAGCACCGAGAAAGATGCGGTTCGGTATTTCTGAAGGCATGGTATTAGCCGCCGGCCCTGGCGGTAGTGATATTTGGTTATTAAGCCCTGACGATGGCGCAGAGCCCGGAATGCGTATTAAATAGCCCAATTAGCTTGTAATTTAAATCCGACCTGGTTATTATTCGCCCCCCACCATTTTGACCAACTTCACTGTTGGTTTCAGCATCTATATTTTCAGCACCTATATTTTCAGCACCTATTCTTCAGGACTTAAATTCGCATGGAGCGACCCACTTTAAACGCCTTTTTGGTGTTTTTACTAAGGAAACTGCATGTTCGAGTTCCAACAAAGCCGCCGTACCAGCATTAAGAATGACATTTTATCAGGGCTAACCGTTGCTCTAGCACTAGTCCCGGAGGCCGTCGCATTTGCGTTTGTCGCCGGGGTTGATCCATTAGTCGCATTGTATGCTGCTTTTATGGTGGGATTAATTACCGCTGTAATCGGCGGTCGGCCAGGTATGATTTCAGGTGCTACCGGTGCTCTGGCAGTAGTCATGGTGAGTTTGGTGGCTAATCATGGCGTCGAGTATCTATTTATTACCGTAGTACTGATGGGTATTCTTCAAATGACGGCAGGTGTGATGAAGCTGGGGAAATTTATTCGGATGGTTCCTCACCCTGTAATGCTAGGGTTTGTAAACGGTTTGGCTATCGTCATTTTTCTAGCACAGCTCAGTCAATTTGGTGTTGCAGGAGAAGACGGCTGGCTCGTTGGCACCGCCTGGGAAGGCACTATTGTGGATATTGCCTGGCTTGAGAAAGACATGCTGATCATCATGCTGGCGTTGATAGCTCTGACCATGGGCATTATCCAGTTTCTGCCCCGTATTACCAAGGCTGTCCCCTCCTCTCTGGCCGCCATAATTGTAGTGAGCGGTATTGTGTGGTTCCTCGGTCTGGATACAAAAGTGGTGGGCGATATCGCGTCAATATCGGGCGAATTGCCCTC
>JAESQG010000202.1 GCA_016765265.1 Pseudomonadales bacterium
ATTTACAACAAAGGTGAGATGAGTGATCTCACTCGAGAACAGAAGAAAATGTTTAGAGCGGCTTTAGCTGATGAAATTAATGCGAGGAAACGGGCATGACTAAACGCGATATGTTTACAGAATTAATGCAAGGGCTTGGCGAACTTAAAGACGAGAGGGAAAGTAAGATTACTTTGCGTTCTTCTGAGATAGAAGAAAAACCTCGTGTAGAAATCAGTGCGGCTGAAATCATTGAACTGCGTTCTCAACTCGGTATTTCTCGCCCTATATTGGCTAAATTATTACGAATGAGCCCACGAACTATTGAACGCTGGGAACAGGACAAAGCCAAACCAGATCAGGGTAGTGCAACACTCCTTAAGCTAGTAAGCCGGTATCCGGACACTTTGGAAAAAATCGCAAGCTTATAGCCTCTGTCACGGTGAAATTCTTGTTCCTGATAATCTAAAGAGCGCCGTCACAAAAGCTTGTCGTTATGAACCGATCATTAACAGTAGCTACCAACATATGGCTAGTCATTACAAGACCACAGTCATTCCTGCAAGACCTAGAAAGCCAAAATATTAGCTTTGACGAGAGAGTAGAACTGATGATTAATCAAGAAATGACGTCTCGCGCTAACAAGAGGTTAGAGCGCCGACTAAAGTCAGCATGCTTTAGAACACTCGCCACTGTAGCCGACATCAATTACACACACCCTAGAGGGCTCAAGAAATCTCAAATGGCGGCATTGATCACCGTAGAGTGGATTGCAAAAAATCAAAACCTGCTAATTACAGGTCCTACGGGGTGCGGAAAAACGTATCTATCCTGCGCCCTTGGCAATCATGCATGATGTAGAGCGCAAAATTAACATCATATTATTTACCAAATTAAAATCATAAGATTTAGCAAATAATTCACGATATTACCAATTTACTGTCGTACGATAATCACGGCTAACCAAATTATAATCATAACAATTACCAAATGACACCCTTCAATTTCTTCTAAAACGATGCTTTTGGGAATTCTAAAAATGCTGGGCGTAAAAAAAGGAGCGTAAGCTCCTTTTAATGGTTTTTATTATGATTTTAATAATATCGAATTCATAATATTCTCGCGGCTATAATCACCTTGGCCATTCGTCCTCTTTTGTTTTTTTCTTCTTAATCTTCTAGGCGCAAGCGGTTAATATGATGCCCCGTAGATCATCTAAAAAATCATTGATGGTCTCAGCTTCATCAGCATTCCAGTGAGTTTTAAGTTACGTGAATCTCATCGTCATAACCTCACTTGCTGCTTGATTAGTTCATCATGAGTGCGCCAATGAGGCTGAACCAATACGTTGTTCACGTGCGTGGTCGATACGGTGCGCTTTCCTTCTCTACAAGCATCGACCAAGCTGCTATAGCTTAGGTTTTTGCATAGCCTTAGATTACCCTGTGTCGATCTTAAAATGAGTTCGATCGAGGCGGTGTCATAAGTATGATGCCCCAAACCAACTGCATCAAGTTCCCTCATCATGTACTGCTCAAGGTTCTCATCATTCAGCGGGAAGATGTTTTCGGAATAGGTGATCCGGCTTTTAATATCCTCATTCACGTTCATCGACAGATAATACAGTAGGTCTCGCTGGCCAAACAGTACCAGGTTGTGTTTTTTAGGAAAACGATCGAACAGCAATCTCAGTTTTCTCAGGACCGTTATATCCATCAAATGCGCTTCATCAATCAGTGTGTAAAGCACTTTCCTATCTTTGATATGACGATAGGCTGTGTGAATTAATTCCTTCTCTAAAGACTTCACTGGCACATCAATTTTAAACGACTCTGCCAACTGTTTGAGTATGTTGATGTAGCTATGCATGGTCTGGGAGAATGAAGCGACAACGGTATCGCGTTCTTTGTCCAACTTCTCAATATGCTCACGTAATACTGACTTGCCTACACCAGCGTTCCCAATAATAACAGAGAAGCCGCCATGCTGTGAATGGATTTTAATAAGCTTGAGAATCTCTTTCTGCTGGGAAAGTAACTCAGGCTCGGATCGATTGAACGGCTCTTTAGTAATGCCGAAGGTACTTTTAATCATGTCTCACCTCGCGTATTTTTTTGGTATTGCTCTCTGATTTGGTCGGCATTTTGGTGTGGGTTGAGAAGGGATGCTTCGCCCATACGTTTGTCGTCGTAAAAAACGATGAATCGATTTCGGTGATTTCGACTGTAACGTACTTGAATCGTCTTGCCGCGCAGATCAACGGGGCATTCGTATTTCTGTAAGTTGATAGAAAATACATTGGTTTTACTCACTTTGCGATTTTGTTCTACAAAGAAGATCTCTTCGGCGTATTTGTCGTCGGTTAAGAAGGTAATTCGATCAAGGTCCAGGGCGAAACGATCGGTGGGGATCATTTGGATACCGGTATGATGCTTAGCATTATATTGGTTCTCAATCCAATCGTGGGTCTTGCTATTAAGATCCTCCAGAGAGGTAAATTCAGTATGCTGAGTGAGAAACCGATCACGAAAGCCACGGAAGAAGCGCTCGATTTTACCCTTTGCTGCACCGTCTCTCACCGGTGCGTGAGACAGTCGAATATCAAGTCTTAAGCAGGCCTGTAGAATCTCAGTGGATTTATAGTTTGAGCCGTTATCAAAATAGAGTCGATCGGGTTTTCCGCGCTTATACAGAGCCGTTCTGAAAGCATCAATCATATTCTCTGTATTGTCACGATAGAAGAATTCACCATGGGTAATGACACGACTAGCATCATCTATGAATGCGATAAGAAAAGTTTTACGCCATTTCCCGTCACTCTGTTTGATAGAGGGGCCATACATCGTATCAGCCTGCCACAGCTCATTGGCGTACTGCATGGAAAAGGAAAGGCGAAGTTTTCTCGTCGTTCCGGTATCGAGTAGATTATTTTCTCTTACCATACGATAAAAAGAGGTTTGTGATAATTGGCTGCGTTGGACAAACCCTCGTTCTCTTAATTGCCGGTAGACCACGCTCTTTAAGAAGGTACCGGTCTTATTTTTACTCAGTGTTGGTAGTATTTCGTTGATGGCTTCAGCCAATTCATTAGGCTGTATTTTACGGTAGCCATTTTTATCCGCACGAGTTTTATTATCTAACGATGTGACGCCATGCTTCTTGTAGCGGTAAAGCCAGGTGCTGATAGTACGCCAGGTAAAGCGATACTCAACACCGGTGTGCGTGTCTACAAAGGATTGTTGAGCAACATATTTAATGCGTTCTCTGATTGAATGTCCTGGTGCGTAGTCAATGGCACTTAATGCCCGTAGACGAATTTCGATTGGCGCTCTTGCGGAAGATGTCATGCTGCTCTCCATTTCGGTGGTTAGGAATAAATGCTTTTATGGCTTAAGTCCCCCTGTGTCAGGGTTGCTATCGCATGTTATGAGGGGATGATGATCCGTCAAAGAGACTTATTCGGTTGCGCGGAGCAGATGTTCTATCAGGGTATCAACAGTTTTGATTGGTCGATAATAAATAAGGAAGCATTGAGAGGCGCAGTTTAATAATAGTGAGGCACTAACCGATCTGGTGATCAGTGAGTATTGAGAAGAGGTTACATAAAACGGCGTTGTTGTTTGAGTTGGAAATCCGTAACAAACGAATCAGAAAAGTTATTGCGCAAATCATTCATTGTCGGTAATAGGAGTTGTAGCCGTTGAGCTCGCCAATTGAAAGCGGAGGAATAGGTTCCGCAACGATTGACCAAGGCGGCTCTGTAGTGAATGATCTTAGTCTGACATTTAGAAAGCCATCGGTAGGCATTACGAGGGTCAATAGTGTGAGTGGCTTCTGTGTATGCAGACTGAATGGGTTTGCCTGTGATGAGGGCGAGAAAAAACAATGAGATGTGGATCGCTGCACGGCTCAGCGCGGGTACATAATCCGCGAGATAAAAACGAAGGGTTCGACCACAGCCAGTCCTACCATAGCGGTTAGAACACATTATTCGTTTGCCTACGGGCTCTTTTTCATAAGAGTGATCAATGTGTTGATTCTTGTAAACAAAGCCATGAGGAACAAAGTGACCTTGACTGCCACAGTGTTGGCAGGTGAGTGATTCAGGGTGATGATCGAGCTCGTGGGTGAATTGATCAAGGGAGTCAATATTATCGAAAAACAGTTTCATGGCGCGGATTGTACACGGTGGAGTCGTAATGGCGAATCAGGTTAAGTGGTAAGCAGTTTTNAAGGGGANGANATTNTTCCAGAAAAATCGATTTGCCTAATTACCGTTATAACTCAACGGCTGTTGTGCGATGAGAAAAATGTTGGANACAGCCGATTTGTACTGCGGGAATTTGGGAATTAACACTAGGCCCAATCAACTTTGGGTGGCCGACATCACCTATGTCGCCACCTGGTCTGGGTTTATTTATGTCGCTTTTGTGGTGGATGTCTTCTCGCGTTNCATTGTTGGTTGGCGGGTGTTGNAACACATGCAAACAGATTTGATTTTAGATGCATTAGAACAAGCATTGTGGGCAAGATCATAGCGACCGAGGTAGTCAGTATCTTTCCATTCGCTACACCGATCGACTGGCCGAGGCAGGTTTTAATGCCTCCGTTGGTAGTGTTGGAGACTCATACGATAACGCGTTGGCCGAGACAATCAATGGATTATACAAAGCAGAGGTTATTCACAAAGAGGGACCATGGCGCGGTCTTGACAATGTTGAGCGAGCAACATTAACGTGGGTTGACTGGTTTAATCATCGTCGATTGCTAAGACCAATTGGCGATGTACCGCCTTCTGAATTTGAAATGATGTATCATCAACAAACTGAGCCAAGCAATGTCGCTTGACTCAAATAAAACTGCCTCCGATAAAATCGGGGCGATTCATACCATGATTTTGAAAATAATTCCTCAACGTGCTTTGCTGGATGAATGCAACTTTTCGGTGGTTGGAACCATCCGGTTCATCGACCGTACTTTAGAGGTAACTTCACCGACCTTTGGCTTTGAGTATAACACGGTAAGCACGTCTTAAGCGCTATAGATGTCAACCACTACTTACGATACTTCTTCACAAAAGCCGATAAATAGTAATATCGGCTTTGGAAAATACAAGGTTTATAACAACAGACCAGGTACAACAAATTCTACAATAGGGTTCATAAATAACGCTACCCTCTATGTCCAATATTCCATGGTATTGGACATAGAGGGGGTTATGGACCATACTCTTCCTAACTTGACCTATTCCTAATCTGGACGATTCGCAAACAGCGCCTATGGCATTAGCTAAACCCTTTCCACTCTACCCCATCTACAAGGAGCTCATCGAGTTTGATGAGCGAGATTATTTAGACTTCCGTTCAGTCTTCTCTCAGCACGTGGGATTTAAAAAATGGTGGAAAGACCAATGGATCTGGGGAAAGGAGTTTCTAGAATATATCGGCCGAAATAAATCAGAACATACCTACACTCGATTTCGAAACGAAGTGGAAAGGTTCTTGCTCTGGAGTTTCCTTGTCAAAGAAGAACCTATAACCGAGTATCGCAAGAGTGATGTCCTCGAATACATCGATTTTTGTTGGAAACCGCCAGCAAGTTGGATCTCGACTGAAACCAATGGTCGCTTTACCATGAGCAATGGTAGCTATCGCAATAACAAAAAATGGAAACCTTTTCGTATACAAGCGCCAANGCACTTGAAGAACAAAACAGTAGATAAGAAAAAGTACCGGCCCTCTCAAGAATCTCTTTCTGCGCTATTTACAGGGATTACGGCATTCTATAAGTATTTAATGGGAGAAGAAATTGCCGTGGGTAATCCCGCGCAAATCGCGAAAAATGATTGTCGGTATTTTTTGGCTGATGCTCAATTAAAACAAGTGAACCGCTTAACCGAAGAACAATGGCAGTACCTCATTAATGTTGCGGTAAAACTTGCCGATTCCGATGCTCGCTATGAAAGATCTCTTTTTATCATCGTCGCTTTAAAAACGATGTTTCTAAGAATATCCGAGCTTTCTGAAAGAGCTGATTGGTCACCGGTGATGGGACATTTTTGGGAAGATGAGAATAAAAATTGGTGGCTTAAGATCTATGGAAAAGGAAGGAAACTTCGAGACACCTCAGTTCCCCCCGATTTCCTTTCGTTTCTTGAACGCTATCGATTNAGTCGAGGGCTTTCCCCTCTNCCAGAAAANAAGGAAAATACTGTNCTGGTAGAAAAGCTTCGTGGNCAGGGTGGCATGACTGCGCGACATTTAATGCGTTTNGTGCAGGAAGTGATGGATGCAGCATACAAATCAATGAAGAAAGACAAAGGGGAAAAGAAAGCCAAGCAGTTAAANTCAGCTTCGAGCCACTGGCTTCGTCACACCGGAGCCAGCATGGAAATAGAAAGAGGCAGAGCGTTAAAAGACTTATCNGAAGANCTCGGNCACTCTAGTATGGCTACTACTGACACCATTTACGTGCAGACAGAAAGTAAAAAGCGAGCTGCGAGTGGTAGAGATCGAAAAGTAGTTTAATATTTATTCTTTTGCGTCGAGGTTTCGAAATTAATTCTGAAGAATTCAAAAATATATCAACAGCTTACACGGCAAGGTGTCCGCTCACGCGAGAATGCCGGCCGCACCTCAAAATGGGGCAAACCCGCTTTGGGTTCCCGGCGGTAGGTTACCGACAGGGCCAAGAGAGGCTGTCATAAATAATATTCCAGAAGGAATGTATACCGAAGGAAGTTTGTGGTGTCATGAAAGAGTTGGTAAAGAAAAAATGGTCATATGTACTCTATGAGGATGGTGGTGATTATATACTTTCTGTTATGTCTGGTGGTGTTGGTCTTTACGAAATAAAGGTGTATTTAAGCAGTGAAGAAAAGGATAAATGTTTGAAGGATGAACCCTATCTAGAGCATATGGTTTCTCTAGCTAAAACATCATCAGACTATTTCAAGGGGCGTTATCTGAAGTAACCATAGTTGATTCGTTGGTTTCAATACGGGTCTACTATCGGAACAATAGAAATATTACATAGCCCCTTGTAACCTCTTGATATACATAGCAAATACACTAAACATAAATTCCAACTTAAAT
>JAESQG010000203.1 GCA_016765265.1 Pseudomonadales bacterium
AGCAATGTTTAATCTGGGCTACACCAATAGTGAAGAAAGTGATTTTTCAGCCAAGACGATGCACTTTGGTATCAGCCAGGATTTTTTTGGTGACCTAACAAATATGTCCATGGGTTATTCTCGTGGTAATGATGAGGTAGGTAAAAGTGGAGACTCTACCTTTGAAGAGGAGGTAGTGCGACAACATTATCGCTTTGCCATTTCTCAGATCATTACCAAGAATATGTTGATGAATGTAGGTTGGGAGACCATTACCGATCAGGGATTTTTAGGGAATCCCTATAGAGCTATACGTTATGAAGATATTGCCGCAGCCCGTCAATTCTCCTATCTCGATGAAAAATACCCACTGACTCGTACTAGTAGCGCCTTGGCTGTTGATACGATTTATTACTTGCCTTATAGAGCCTCCGTACACTTCCGCTATCGTTTTTTTAGTGACAGTTGGGGGATTTCATCTCATGATGCACTGATAAGTTACATCCATACCTTTCGGGATAAGTGGATAGTAGAAGCCAACTACCGTTTTTATACTCAGAATGGAGCGGACTTCTATAATGATCTTTTTCCCTTCGCGGAATCTCAAAATTTCTATGCTCGTGATAAAGAATTAAGTTCCTTTAAGGATCACAGTATCGGATTTGGAGTCTCCTATGAATACCAATTTGCACCCGCTTCCTTTGTCAAAAGAGCAAGTGTGAATTTCTTCTATACCTATATTCAGTTTCGTTACGATGATTTTAGAGATGTGACGGCTGTACAGGGCGATGGTAGTTTTTACGCCGCAGGGGAAGAACCCCTTTTTAAATTCAGTGCAGGCGTTATCCGGTTTTTTGTTTCCTGCTGGTATTGATGCTGACAAATATCCCTTCTAGGTTTTTCAGTTTGAGCTAAACAAATGGTTAATTTTAAAACAAGTCATCGCCTTAAGTGGTATTGCGATGTGTATATCTGTGGCCTTGGTATACGTATTGGGTTAGATGGCGAGGTTTCTAGATTAAATGAGGTGATGAGCTTAAGTAAGAATGCTAATGTGTAGTCACACAGGGGGAGGATCAGTTGGCCGTTTGGATCATAATCTACCCCCCACCTCAATACAATATTAAGAAAAGGATAATAAACCATGAGTGATCCCGTCCGAGCATCAGATACCCCATACGCCGTGGAAGTTGAATCGGGTAAAACCTATTTTTGGTGCGCTTGTGGCCGAAGTAAAAAACAACCATTTTGCGATGGTTCCCATGGCGGCACGAGTTTCAAATCACTCAAATATGAAGCCACTGAGTCAAAGAAAGTATTTTTCTGTGGCTGTAAAGTGACAGCATCCCAGCCATTGTGTGATGGTTCTCATAAAAAGTGACGGTAGGTAAAATAAGGCAAGCGTTAAATAAGACAATAATAAAATTAAGGTAATGTTGTGGACATAAAGGTAGCCGTATTTTTATTAGGAGCATTCGGCTCAGGATTTTCAAATGCGCAAAAGGTAGTCTTGTCTGAAATAAAGGCACCGGATAACTTCGAGAATATTCATGTGGTAAAAATAGCCAGCGATGCCAATGCGTCAGATTTTGTTATTTTTATTAAACATCACGTGCCTTTACATAAACACGTAGAACATACTGAGACTATCTATGTCTTAGAGGGCCGAGGCGAATTTCAGTTAGGAAAAACGAAACTTCAAATTGGCCCTGGCGATTATATCAAAGTGCCACAAGGCGTACCTCATTCACTAAAGGTATTGTCATCAGAACCTTTAAAAGCAATTTCAATTCAGGCTCCGGAGTTTTTTGGAAAGGATAGAGTTGCCGTCGAATAAGCTAGACCAAGTTTGGTTTGTATCGCGTAACGGTTTTTTTGTATCCCTCTTTATTAATATTCTCGTAAGAGCAATTAATTCGTCAGATATTTTTACAAGTTCAATATTAATATTCTGAGAAGAGTTGATCCAATATGATGTGCGTAGTTGTTTTGAAGTGCCGTCACCTAGCTGTTTTGGTATTGAGTTTACTTTTGATTTTGAATCCTGGTTTATATGTTGATCTGGTTCGCTATTTTTTTGACCTTAATTTAGAACATTTGCGAAAAGTAATGGCAGTATGAAGGCATCGTTAGTTGTTGGTTTCTAAAGTTAGATGAGTAGGAATAAAATCAAATCCGTCGGTTTTTTTTACATGCTCGACCTCAATAAAATGTCGCGAGCCCTTAAGTCTTTGAAATTGTGGCACTAAATTTCCTGGCATAAATATTGCCATGTAATGTGGAATCGTTTTTTTAACGCTAATTTTACATACGAGGATAGATCCATGAATCACACCATTAAGGTATTAGGCATTGTTACCCTACTCGCACCGTTTTCTAACACCGTTATAGCGGCACCAATAGACCTCTCAACCTGGTCGGCATTAACCTTGGACTTTACTGGTGGTCAGTCTGCTGGAAATTGGGATTTAAGCGCTGGTAACACTACAGTGACTCAAACAGTCAATGCAGATCCATCCTTCTACTTAAATAATATAAATCAAACCGATTATTCAATAGACGGCTCTTGGGAAGTGACACAGACCAACGACAACGATTACATGGGTTTTGTTTTTGGCTACCAAAACTCGAGTAACTTTTATCTTTTTGACTGGAAACAGGGATCGCAGGATTATTACGGGTCAGTAGGCAACGAAGGCATGGCCGTTAAGAAGTATACCGGCGGGACTGGAAGCGGCCTGACTGATTTGTCTTTAGGAGAATTCTGGGAAAATGAATCAGATAAGGGCGATATGGAGATTCTTGCGACTAATCAGAGTTCATCAGCTGGTTGGGCCGATAATACCTCTTACAATTTCCATATGGATTTTAATACCATTGCAAACGAGTTTACCATAATGGTTACCCAGGGAGCGACGACTCTGTGGGACGTCACCGTTGCTGATTCAACTTTTACCTCTGGACAATTCGGATTCTATAATTTTTCACAGGCGAATGTAGAGTATTCCGGTTTTGAACAGGAAGGAGGCACTGAAGTTGAAGTCTCTGCTCCTGCAACCCTAGCATTGTTGGGGCTTAGTTTGGCGGCCCTCGGTGCTACACGCAGAAAAGCTAAAGTCTAGTTACGGTTTCCCCATCAAGTAATGACGGCTCCTCCGGGGGCCGTTTTTTTTCCTCCGTTCGTTGTTGGTTAATGACGCTTTTAATGAGCTTTTTGATAGAAGGTACTTGGTAGCTAAGTCTTATCGGAATTCTTACCCAAGGTAGACCAGCAGATTGAAACAGCCGATGTCTGGCAATACAATGGTTAAGGTAGTTTGGATTAATTTGTTCTTTATCGAATAGGTCAATGGCACAGAGAATTTCAGCCGTTTTCTTGTCACATAAAACGTAATCAACTTTTTGATTTAGGAGCTTCACCCGAGCGGGTGCTTTAGCTTTTTTATTCATGTCAGGCCGTACTTTGAGTAAATCTGATAAGCTAACTTTACTCATAATCAAGTAGTCTTTTCCCACTGCTAAAACCAAAAAGCCTAGAAAACGTTTTTCGTGGCGCAGATAAAAACATTGTTTTTTATGGTAGGGCTCTACGATGGGCTTTTGTAGCCACTTGTCTAGTCTGCCGACAAATAAGGTTGCGGCTAGGGCCAGTGTTAAAATGCTGATGAGGTATATTAACGTCACTATACTGGGCTCCTTTTATTACCGTTCGCAATCGCGGCAAACAAATGAAAAGCCAGTCCTTGGCAAGAGGGCAGTCCTCTTCCGTTTGGAGCCTATTAGGCCGATCCTGTCTCAGACCACTGCCACCGTCCCGAGTTGTTATACTGGTAGTATCCAAGTTGCATGCCAGGTATCACTTGAATTTTTACTGTTGATGTATGCTATTGATTGCGCACAGAGATAGCGTGTAGAGCTTGTTTAGAGTCGATATTAATTGATATCGAGCGCGCCAAAAAAACAGACAATAGGCTATTCCCCGTTGTTTTAATGTCATCCCACAGGCAAACAAGGCGCTAACTAGGAACACTTTCAAATTCGTAAGGCTCTAAAGTCTCCTGTGCGTGCACGCGATATTTGTGCCATCGAGGACCACCATAGTAGACCAGACTTCCGGGCTGCGCCTTGCCCTCATGATCGTAGTAGGAGATACAATCTCGCAAAGGGGCAGTTGCTACGTCAACATCTCGACAGTGCTCAGCATATTCATTTTCCGGTGTTTCCTTAATGTCGACAATGTCAGCACCCTGATCACGCATTTTTTGTATCATCCACAAAACGTAATCGCAGTGATCTTCAATCACATCGGTGAAGTTAAAGCTGCCGCCACCGCCCTGAGGACCCGTTATCACGAACATATTGGGGAATCCCTTGCTGTGTAAGCCTAGGAAAGTCTTGGTTCCGCCTTCACTCCATTTTTCATTCAGAGATTTTCCCTCTTTACCGATAATCATGTCGAAAGTGGCGGTGGCCATCCATTGAAACCCTGTGGCGTACACCAAAACATCAACCGGGTATTCTACTCCCTCATGTACAATGCCGTGTTCACTGATTTCTTTTACTCCCCGCGGCGCGGTATCAATGAGAGTGACATGGGGCTGGTTAAA
>JAESQG010000204.1 GCA_016765265.1 Pseudomonadales bacterium
TTTCACAAATGGTTGCAAGTACCCTATGACGCGGGGTTTTTGCTAGTGCGTGACAGCACCTTACATCAAGACACTTTCAGCTCTCCAGCAACCTATTTACAGCGGGAAGTTCGAGGGCTGGCAGCAGGCTCGCCTTGGCCTTGTGACTTGGGTCCCGATTTGTCTCGTGGCTTTAAAGCACTGAAAACCTGGTTCACCCTGCAAGTTTATGGCGCAAAAAAACTGGGCAAGATAATCGACGGTACTTGCGAATTGGCCCGCTATTTATCTGATCGTATCGAAGCGACACCTGAGCTGGAATTGTTGACACCAGTATCACTCAATATAGTTTGTTTTCGCTACCCAGTGAGCAAGCAGCAACGTGCCAATTTAAAAATCAAAGAAGAAGAGATACATCAGCTGAATGCCGATCTAGTAGCTGATGTGCAGGAGTCAGGGGTAGCAGCACCCTCTACTACATGGATTGACGGTCAGTTGGCCATTCGAGTGGCTATTTTTAATCATCGCACATCGGTAGAAGACATCGATGGATTACTGAATGCAATCATCAGCAAGGGCAAAGCGCGGACCCACAATTGGTGTATAGATTATTAATCACAGATTATGGATTTAAAAGGAAAAAATAATGGGTCTTAATGCTTACGCACAACGTATTGCGGTACAAGGTGATAAACAACCCTTGATTGGATTGGCTACACTCATGACGATGGCCTATCAAGGAGTTGATCTGTCCCCCTTAGCTAACAAGTTACTAGAGCTGGCGGATCATGATGACGCGGAAGCAATGATGGATTTGGGAACGTTATTGCAACTGCGAGGCGACCCTACCACGGGTGTAGCATTACAGAAACAAGCGCTCACTTACAAGCAGGTGTTTCAGTTAGAACCGGAAAATAGTCGTAGCGATATTCGATTGTTGGTGATCATGGCACCTGGAGATTTAATGACAAATACCCCATTTGAATTTTTAGCCGATGGTGCAGGCATTGTCATAGAGATGCTCTATGTCTCACTTGAGAAACCCTTACCAAAAAAGCTGCCTGACCACGATATCGCGATTGTGGCTGTATGTGAGCTGGATCGTAACCGGCCGATATTGCGTTTAATTAATTCATTATTCCCCCATTGGCCCAAACCCATTCTAAATCGTCCTGATTTGATTTCTCGTATGTCAAGAGATTTGGTTTGCCACACGTTGCAACATGTCCCCAATGTGGTTATACCACCGACCATTAGAATTAATCGTGTTATCTTGGAACGACTGGGTCTCGCCAATGAACCGATTGGACAATGCCTAAAGGAAGGCGATTCTCCATCATCATACGGCCAGTTGACTCTCACGCGGGTAAAGGATTGAGTAAGTTGGCTCAGCCAGAAGAAGTCTTACGGTATTTAGAATCTCGAACTGAACATAATTTCTTTATTTCTCGATTTATTGATTATAGTGATGCGGAAAATCAGTTTAGAAAATATCGCGTCATGTTTATAAATGGTCGGCCCTTTCTCGCTCATATGGCGGTATCGGAACATTGGATGGTGCACTATTTAAATGCGGGTATGACGGGGTGCATTAACAAACGTGCCATTGAAGCGGAAGAAATGGCTACCTTTGATGAAGGTTTCGCATGTCGTCATGCCGCTGCGTTTAAAGCAATCTATGAAAATATCGCCGTGGATTATTTTGGCATTGATTGTGCCGAAACCCAAGATGGGCAATTGCTGATATTTGAAGTTGGGTCCTCAATGGTTGTTCACGGAAAGGATGCAGCCGATATGTTTCCTTATAAACAGCCACAAATGCAGAAAATCTATAGTGGTTTTCATCAAATGTTATCTGAGCGTATAGGTCAATACCCCGGCACGCCTACTCTTAATGTTATTTCCGAGTGAGCTAGATGAAATTTCTGTCAAAATTTCTAGTTACCCATTTAACGCTCAACTGTATAGTCTCCTTACCCTAACTGTTAACGCCTTGCATGTATTTTTGTTTCTCATAAGGCTTTTTACCAAGCTAACCGAAATGGAGATTAAGAAATTCTGATTGATAGAAAAGTAATTATATTCTTCAGCTCTATTAGCGCGAGCCAAATTGTATCCGTATCATATTTTACAAACCCCTGACAAAGTTAGTAAATTTTATTTGCCCGAGATTTAGGTTTTAGTATTTACCCCTCGTCTTTAATCAGTTAGATTCGGTCTCATCTCTTGTGAGGTGAAGTGTTCTTCTTTCGTGATTTTACAGAATTTAAGTTTCTTTCCAGTCATTAACGATCGTGATAGACCGTTAATAATGCATCGAACATAAATATTATGAAAACAACAATTTTAAAAACTACTGCTCTATTTTTGTTTCTCCTATTATCTAGTCAAGGTAACGCACAGCTGTTTCAGAACTTGATGCTTGGCAACGCCAAAGCACTAGGTCTCGGCCAGGCAGTAACCGCTGACCCCCCAGGTATCGACGCTATTCATTTTAACCCTGCTGGGCTGACTCGTTTGAAAGGTCGACAGGTGGGGATTAAGGTGCTTGCTGCAGACTTTTCTCTTGTTGGCAGGTTTGATCTGAATAACCCAAAAGTCATAAAACGATATGAGGAATTAGGATTCTCCGATCCGCTGGATGGCCAGACCAGTAATATAGAAAATTTATCGGTTTATCTCCCGTTTTTAGGCTTCACCGACGTACCTGTTCCCATCGCACCACTTGGGGGTGTTTCTTTTAACCGAGAAGGATCGAAGTGGACATTCGCTAATTCTATCTACGCGCCGATGGCGTTCGGATTTAGTCGAGCAGATGACGACCCTGGCAACGTACACGGTAAAAAGCTCGCCTTCACCATCCTAAACTATTTTAATCCGGCAGTGGGCTATCAATTAACAAATACCTTATCCGTCGGATTCGCCTTNAATTTTGCTTACAGNGCACTGATGGCAGAAGTTAACTATCGCAACTCAGGGGGAGTGNTGATAGAGATATCAAATTTACTTGATCAAGCCTGCGGCCGGACTCCCGCAGTTGACTACACCTGGACTATTCCTGCTGAGGTTCTTAATATTTGTGGAGGAGATCTTAGTCCCCATGAAGGATTATTCGACTTCCGTGCGGAAATGGAAGACGACTTTTCGGTAGGTTATACCATTGGAATTTTATGGGATGCCACAAACTGGCTGTCTCTCGGGGTTGTGTATCAGGCCGAAAAAATTACGTATCTTACCGGATTTATGGAATTGGATTTCCGTGACATGCCCGATTTTGGCTTATTAGGATTAATCAGTACGCTTGCTGAAAATCAAGTTCTCGAACCCATTTTAGGATTATTCGATATTCCACAGGACGGGCTTGTAAGAGAACATGCCGAATTTAAATTAACAACGCCACAGCACCTCGCTTTCGGTATGAGTATGCGCATATTGCCCAGACTTAAACTTAATATAGATGTGAAATGGACTGAAACGAGTACGTGGGAGTCCTTACCATTTGAAGCAGATGAGAACGTGGGCATTTTCACCTTATTTACGGTACTTCAAATAGATGGTGCTGGCTCTAGAAAGTTATGGTATCAAAGAGACTATGTAGATACCGTTAACTGGGGTTTCGGATTGGAGTTTATGCTCAACGAGAGGACGGACCTGCGTTTAGGTTTTGAACCAAGGAAGACGGGNATTCCCGACAATAAGAGAGATTTTACCGTCCCCGTGGCCGATATTGATGTTATAGCCGTGGGTTTTAGTCGCAAGGTAAGTAAAACCAGTGTCTTTGACTTCACTATCGCAGCCGCTAAAAGTGAGATGTTTGTTCCCGCAGGATCAAGCACCAATGGTAATGACCATACAAACATTAATAACTTTATCTATCATCCAACGTCGGGGTTAGATCTCACCTCAAAATTAGAAATCTTATTAATTGAGACCAACTACCGTAAACATTTTTGATGAACNTTAAGGCGTAAANTTTTTACGCCATTTATTTCAACTACCTTCAACTACCTTCAACTACCTTAAACTACTTTCAATTACTATCAATTACTATCAACTACAAAAAATTGCCTGTACCTAGAATTTACCCTCTGCGTTAAGATAGCTTTATTACTATTCATATTTATGATCGCCTGTCTGTATTTTCTCCACAAATGAAAAGGCGAATAGTTTTGGTTGGACGTTCTCAGGATGTTTTTCTAATGTTGACCTCCCAATTGAAGTCAAGTTGGGCCGGTATTTATTCCCAAGAAAAGAGAGACATTGATTTATGGGTCAAAACCCCGTCATAGGGGGCCACTTTTCATGAGCTAGCCAAGCTTCAAAGATTAATTATCAAAGAGAATCATCTAACAAAAGCCCATGTTCATATGTAAATAAGCATATCTACAAAAAAAGCGGTTTCAAATATTGTTGTTATTTAAGGGGAAAAAACACGATACGGATAGCAAGAAAATGCCGAGAAGGGCAACGCAATTTCACTAAAGAGATTTTTTGGGCACGTGGCTATTATGTATCGGTGACTTGAATCAAGATAAAATAATAAATTGTTAAATTGTTAAATTATTAAATTATTTGATACTTATGAGTAAAACGTGCTAAACGTCATCTGGAATGCTAGCCTAATCCATTAGGTATGTTTGTCGCCAGGCGACATGGGAATGAAAGGGCATATCATTCAACGATGCTGTGAATGCTGAGCTCTTTATCCAGGGAGATACCTACTACAAACTGTTATCCGTTACTCACCAAAAGATTAAGTTTTTACAGTATTGAGTGCTCAACACTCACCCAGAGGTACGCTGGACACAATACCATATACTTGAGACTAACAGAGGGTAAACAAAATGGGACTACAGAAACTCGATAAAGCACCATCGAAGGTAAGATATTTTCCAGAAGAGGATGACATTGCCAGCAAATTGACACCCGATGATGTAGACCATATTTATCAAATTTTTGAAACGCCTTTAACCGGTTCTTACAATTGGGACTACAATTCTGCCGATACCCGAATCCGTAAACTTTATGAGCTAGGTAAACAATATAATTGGAATGTGGAAACCGACCTGGATTGGTCGACAAAATTCCCCAAAGATCAGTACCCGACAGATCCCGCTTTCAACCCTTTTATTGATTACCCTCCTTATCAAAAACTGAGTGAAGCTGAGAAAATCCGTTTTGAATGGCATCAATTAGGTTCCTCGCTAAGTCAGTTTTTACACGGCGAGCAAGGTGCCTTGCTAGTGGCTTCCCAGTTGGTTTGCTGTGCGCCCTCATACGACGCCAAGTTGTTCGCAGCCTCTCAAACTTTTGACGAAGCTAGACATGTGGAGGTATTTAACAAATTTCTCACGACACAAGTGGAAATCATGTATCCCATCAACCCTAACCTTCAATCGCTGCTCGACAAAATCCTCATGGATGAACGTTGGGATCTGAAATTTATTGGGATGCAGGTCATTATTGAAAGCTTAGCCTTAACCGTGTTTAAAACTGCACGCTACACCACTAAAATCCCTTTACTTAATGAGATATTTCGATTGGTTATACGAGATGAAGCCCGACACGTAACCTTTGGAATTAACTATTTGGAGGAGTATGTAAAAACGCTAACAGATGAGGAGCGTGACGATCGAGCTGAATTTGCATTAGAAGCTTGTTTTGTAATGCGCAATCGCCTTGGGGTGTCACCGGAAGTTTTCAAAGAATTCGGCTGGGATGTCGAAGCAGCTAACGAGTTTGCTGAAGGCATAAAGTTTGGTCAAGACGATTTTAGGAATATCCTCTTCAGCCGAATCATGCCGAATCTAAAAAGAATTGGTTTGCTCACTGATAAAATAAGACCGAAGTTTGACGAGATGGGCTTATTGGTTTATGAAAATGATGAGCATGATGGCGAAATTCAATGGGATAAGTTAACCAGACCTTTATTTGAAAATCGAGTCACTGAACTCGCAGAAGGCTAGTTTTTTAGGAAGTGAAATTTATTGCAAGTTAACCCGTAAACCTTTTAATTGTGAGGAAAAAGATATGACAAAATTAAACTACACCCGTGAAGAGATATTGGCCCAGCACGAGTACACCACAAAATTTACCCATAAAGGAGAAACCTTACACGGGGGACTCACCGCCGACGGTCTTTATTGTCCACCTCGCTCTTTAAATCGCATCGACGCCATCGAAAACTGGACAGACGTTCTTCGCAAAGAAGGGCACGATATCGAGATAATGGATCGAGAAAAAATCAATAAAGATCATGAGTTTTTTCCATCTGTAGAACAAACTAAATTATTATTGAAAAACGGTTGTAAAGATTCCATGACACGCATTCTCACCATCATCGGAGTGGTGGAGGGATTCGGAAATGACGGTATTAAGTTACTGCCTGCGATGGATCTACAAAAACATTTTGTTGAATCTATCGAAGGAACCTGCCTCGCCCATATACACGACGGATTATTAACAGCCCACGGCAATGATGAAGCAGGCTTCGGAGATGAATTAGGCCACGACTCCATGTGGTATGCCATCAGGGACCGCGCTTTAGGAAACCCCACCATTACCGATGACATGTTTGAAAATCTACCCTTGGCCCCCCCTCCAGGATATAAAGGGAAAGCCAAAGCGGCTAAGTCTGTCCAGAAGATGCAGATTGGCAATATTACTAAACAAACGTTTCCTCAATTAGACTTGATGCTTGAACTAACACTAGGCGCACTGGCACGTATATTAAATATCGAGTATGCGGCCTACCCCACTTTTCGCTGGGCTCAAAATGTACTTAGCGACCCCGACGCATCAGCATCTCCTCAATGGGCTTCCAAAATGGTTGCCTATATCCAGGCCGATGAAGACATCCATGTTAACTACTTGCGCTGTGCTTTAGCGGAGACTAAAGCGCGAACGTTGATTGCAAGAGATGGAAGTCACGTATCTGGCGCCGAAGTCGTAGACAAATTCTGTGAAATGGCGATGGAAGAATTTGGCGGTCCACGACGAGACAAAATGATGGCTTTCCGGTTCAAGCAAATCACCAACGAATTGGACCAGCATCCTGACGGGGAAAGAATTCTACGTGAATTTAAGGCCCTCGGACCTGTTCCAGAATTAGATAAGGAGAAGCGAGCAGCCTCTGCTTAAGTAGTCAATTATCACTTTATCCGGGTCAAGTGTTACTGCATTCAATGCTTTTAGCAGAAGTGGCATTTTCTTTGATTGGACGTATTTGAATTAAGAAAAAGCACCGAGTAGTGCTTTTTTTTCGTAGTGATTCTAGCCATCGTGACCGCATAACCGTTAGCGGATAATCACCGCAGAAACCAGAAACCGACACCCTGCTATCACATAGGGGGAATCTGACCCAACCGAGCATTCGGTCTACTATTGGTTGTCAGAATGGATCCTGTAACCCAGTTGTCAGAACGTGTTATCGCCGAATTGCCCTGCCACTGGTAAGTCGATAATATACAATGATATTAGGACGTTTGTGTTAAATTATAATCCATATTCTGACAACGACGTGTCAGAAACTACTGTTATGTAAATATGAGATAGAACTCAATGAGCTTCGATAATAAGAAATATCTGAATGATCGAATCAGTAAGACAGTGAAAATAAGTGGGATTCTTTGCGTTTTGTTGTGGATTGCAGGTAGTTTTTTATTGAAATACATTGAAGGCTACAGTGTAATCAAATTCACGATTTGGTCTCTAATTGCATTCATGGGTTACTGGGTAATATATCGAAAATATTTATATAGAGAAATCCTGTGTGAAAAATGTGGGTTTTCGCTATCATATATAATTTCACTTCTA
The DNA here is from genome assembly GCA_016765265.1 of Pseudomonadales bacterium. Classification (GTDB taxonomy): domain Bacteria; phylum Pseudomonadota; class Gammaproteobacteria; order Pseudomonadales; family DC-out160; genus DC-out160. The sequence goes on from JAESQG010000204.1 coordinate 7,795, forward strand.
GCCAAAGATTCTAGTGAAGGCTTTTGCCCAAGTGTGGAAATTCAATCACATAACAACAGCCGTCACGGAGACCACACCTGCTATCGTAGCTGCGGCTC
>JAESQG010000205.1 GCA_016765265.1 Pseudomonadales bacterium
CTACAACTACAACTACAACTACAACTACGGGCGCCGCTATTTACATACAAGCGGGTGCATTTGCCAATAAAAATGCCGCTCATCGTTTAAAACACGACCTAACGACCCTAACCGATACACCCATTCAAATTGTATATCAGCAACAACAAATTGCAGGAATGCAGCCCACCACTCTGTTTAAGGTCCAAATTGGACCCCTCGATGATGTCAAGAGGGCTCAACTTCTTACTCAATTGATACAGGATACCCGGTTAGCAATCCCCTTCATATTATCCGTACCCAAGGCAGCTGAGTTTTAGCGTTTGCTTAGTCATGTTACAATTCGTTCATTTACGAGCATACCTTTGTACAAAAGCTTGGATGTAACAGAGCTTGGATTTAACAAAACGCAGGTTTAACTAAAATAATGACTCTTTCGAAAATATTTATCCGCGCCACTAAATATTACTTCTGGTTTATGCTAGCTCTATTCGCTACCTGGGTTTATGCGGAACCCTCACTCATTCCAGCGCCTCCCTCTTTAGATGCAAAATCCTATATTCTTATCGATGCTAACAGCGGCAAAGTGTTAGTTGAGCATAACGCAGATCAAGTCCTACCTCCCGCCAGTCTCACCAAAATTATGACCAGCTATGTAGCCGCTCATGAAATCGTAAACGGCAATGTCAGCATAGCGGACAGTGTGCGTATTAGCGTAAAGGCATGGCGTAAAGGCGGCTCAAAAATGTATATCAAAGAAGGTAACTTTGTAGCGCTGGAAGATCTGCTAAGAGGCATCATTATACAATCGGGTAATGATGCTAGCATCGCTGTGGCCGAACATATTGCGGGGGCCGAAGACGCTTTTGCTGATCTAATGAACCAACACGCACTTGCGCTGGGTATGAGCAATTCTCACTTTACTAACGCCACGGGATGGCCAGCGAAAAATCACCAAACAAACGCACGAGACCTGGCTATCTTAACGCGAGCACTGATACAAAAATTCCCCGAGCATTACGCTATGTACTCGGAAAAGGACTACACCTATAACAAAATAAAGCAACGCAATCGAAACCTGCTTTTATGGCGAGACAGCTCTGTGGATGGCGTAAAAACGGGCCATACTGAAGAGGCCGGTTACTGTCTTGTGGCATCTGCGCAAAAAGACAGTATGAGACTCATCTCGGTAGTCATGGGTGCTAAGAGTATGGAAGCTCGCGCAGTTGAATCACAAAAACTTCTGACTTTTGGTTTTCGTTTTTATGAGACACACCAAGCCATTGCAGCAAACGATGTATTGAATGAATCCAAAATTTGGATGGGTGCTATAGACAGTCTTAAATTAGGCGTCAGCAACGCGGTAGTTATTACCATACCGCGAGGCAAAGCCGATTCACTAAATGCCGAATTAGATATCGATACACAGATACGTGCTCCCATCTCAAAAGGCACCACCTACGGACACCTTACTCTCAAGCTCAATGATGAAATAGTGGCGGAACAACCCCTGGTGGCTTTAGAGGATGTTGAAAAAGGCGGGTTATTTAAACTTCTTTGGCACTTCGTCTATCTCTTTGTACTAGGGTTATTTTAGCAAACCACAGACTAGGGACGAGAGAGTCCACAGGAATAAAACGTGAGTATTAACGAAGATTTATGGGACTTTCCCTGTGACATTAACCTTAAAGTGATGGGCCTCAGTCATCACCCTATGGTTGAAATTGTCACGGAAATTGTTGAAAGGCATGTTACGGGATTTGACCGCTCCACCATTTTGGTAAAAAACAGTAAAAAGGGCAAATATATTTCTATCACCGCTACGGTATCCCTAACCCATAAGCACCAGGTTGAAGGAATTTACGCTGATCTGGAAAAAAGAGAAGAAATCGCCTGGAAGTTATGAAAACTTGAAAGTTATAAAGATTTGGATGTTATAAAAAATAGGAAGCTATTGAAAATAATCACTGTGTTACGCCCTATGCTCCCCCCTTACAAAAAAGCCCACTTATGACGAAGAATGGCCGCTCTGACAAAAATGCACTTCTCATCCGACATCTAGGCACACAGCCTTATGAGCCCGTATGGCAATCAATGAAGCAGCTTACTCATAATCGCACCCGTTCTGCGGAAGACAGATTATTGATTGATGAATTGTGGTCAGTGCAACACCCTCCGGTTTATACTCAGGGACAGGCAGGCAAGGCAGAGCACCTCCTGGCTCCTGGTAACATTCCTGTCATTAAATCAGATCGTGGCGGCCAAGTGACCTATCACGGACCAGGGCAAATCGTTATCTATTTTCTGATAGATTTACGCCGTAAGGGTCTAGGCGTTAGAGACCTGGTAAGCAAAATTGAAGACAGCATTATTGCTCTTCTAAAGGAATTTGATATTGATGCCAACGCGGATCGAAAAGCACCTGGGGTTTACGTCAATGGGGCGAAAGTTGCCTCTCTTGGGTTAAGAATTCGGAAAGCTTGCTCCTATCACGGCTTAAGCCTTAATACTGACATGGATTTAGAACCCTTTGATCGTATCAATCCCTGCGGTTTTCAAGGATTAAAAATTATCCAGATGAAAGATTTAGTCAGCTTGGAACTGAGCCGTAACGCCGATTTTATAGGCAATATAGAAAACCGCCTATTAGCCCAACTGGTATCACACTTAGCCTATAATAAAGCTCAAGATACAAATCGGTTTCCATCGCCATAATTAACTAAGAACAATTGCAATCATAAAACCTTATGTCAGATAAAGAATCAAAAAAGCCAAACACTAACAACGCCGATCAACCCCGAAAGCGGGGTAAAAGACTGGTGGTTCCCCAGGGGGTCAAGCACCGAGGAGCGGAGAAAGTCGCGCGCATCCCCATCAAGGTTATTCCCACGGAGAAACTGCCCCGCAAGCCCCCTTGGATACGCGTTAAAGTGCCAGCCTCGGGTGAAGCCAGTCGCATCAAGTCAATGCTTCGTCGGCAAAAGCTGCATACGGTCTGCGAGGAGGCTTCTTGCCCAAACTTACCGGAATGTTTTGGCAGCGGCACGGCAACGTTTATGATCATGGGCGACATTTGTACCCGGCGCTGTCCATTTTGCGATGTCGCACACGGCCGCCCGAACCCACTGGACATTAATGAGCCCAAACACCTAGCCGAGTCCGTTGCTGAGCTGGGTTTAAAATATGTGGTGGTTACCTCTGTTGACAGAGATGATCTGAAGGACAGTGGAGCCGGCCATTTTGCAGATTGTATTCAAGCGGTTCGCGACCATAATCCAACAACTAAGATTGAAATATTGGTTCCCGATTTTCGAGGCCGAATGGACATCGCAATCGATATACTTTCAGCTACACCTCCTGATGTGTTTAATCATAATCTTGAAAATGTACCCCGACTATACAAACAAGTTCGTCCGGGCGCAGACTACCAATGGTCATTAGACCTATTAAGAAAGTATAAAGAGCGCAACCCAAATATCCCCACCAAATCAGGTATCATGGTAGGGCTGGGAGAAACCAACGAAGAGGTGGTTGAAGTACTTAACGATCTCAAAAAACACCATGTTGATTTAATAACTATCGGACAATACCTTCAACCCAGTCGAGAACATCACCCCGTAGAGCGTTTTGTCACACCGGATGAGTTTGATCAATTTACTGAAGTGGGCAAAAAACTAGGGTTCTTTAACATTAGCAGTGCTCCTATGGTCCGCTCCTCCTATCGCGCGGACAAACAAGCAGAAGGGTTTGATATCAGTGATACAAGCATTTAATGATTGGCTTGCTCTCCACCAACAGTGGATATTTATCGCTGCTTTTACTTCTGCATTAGTAGAGTCTTTCGCCATTATTGGCGTTATCGTCCCTGGCGTTGCATTACTTTTCGGCATTGCACTTGTGGCAGCCAGTAGTGGTGTAGAAATTGGTCCTCTGTTGCTTGCCACCTTGGCTGGCGCGGTTGCTGGAGATGGCACTAGCTTCTTTATTGGCCGTCATTTCCATGAGAAATTGCGTCAATTCCCTCCTTTTACCACTCATCCAAAATGGATAGAGAAAGGAGAAAATTTCTTTCTTAAGCACGGAGCTGTGAGCATCGTAGCCGGTAGATTTGTGGGTCCCCTCAGGCCCTTGATCCCCATGGTTGCCGGCATGTTTCAAATGTCACCCACCAAGTTCATCAGTATCAACGTCCTCTCAGCAGTGGCATGGGCGCCCACTTACATAGTGCCCGGTTTTTTAGTGGGACTCTCTTTTGACGAAGACTACGGCCTGCAACGACAACACACTGTTTTTATTCTCGGTCTAATCCTCTTCATATGGATAGCCAATATTACCCTTAAAAAGACCTTACAATTATTCGCCAGCGCAGCTCAAACCGACACCACTCCACCTATCCTTAGCCCTTCAGTGAGGAGCTTGATCGTATTCTTGCTGTGTACCTCATTATTTATCTTTCTCGCTATAACCGTGAAATTCGAACTAATGACCGGTATCGACAACTGGGTACATGAACAATTTATTGCGCTAAGGCATCCGTGGTTAGACCCCTTTGTCATCGCCCTAACTGAATTTGGCAATATAAAACCCATGCTTCTTTGCGGTTCGTTCATTGTGATTTTCTTGCTAACTCAGCGCTGCTGGTCAGGGGCCTTGAGTGGAGCGATAATTATCATCTCAAGTCCATTGGTTATTTTCGGTTTAAAGGAGTTCCTAGGAGTTGTTCGACCAAACGTTATCATCGCGCCACCCGCCAGCCTTGCTTTCCCAAGCGGACACGCCACTATGATCACTTTACTAGGTGGGTTTATGGCATTTATTTTATTGCGCCACACTGAAACGAAACATCACGGCAAAATCACCCAATTCGCTGTGGCACTAGTCGCGCTAATTTCCATCTCACGACTCTACCTTGGCGTACACTGGTTTAGTGACATTTTGGGGGGACTTTTATTAGCTTCAGCAATGTTAGGATTAGCGCAATTTATATACTTTCAATTACCTGAAAAAAAAATCTCTGCGTCAAGAACAATGCTAGGAATGGCAGCAGCAATGCTTCTCAGCGCAGGCCTATACGTTGCACCCAATCACTCGGCAGCTATGATGAAGTTCAAACCACTTAACATGGCAAAGATGAACCCTCTCTACCAGCATAATTCAAGTAATGAAAAATTACGCATATCTGAATCAATTCCCAGTGAATAACTTACCACCGGTCACTTATTGTTCTTTATAAATTTGATTATAAAAAATATGTCTTTTTATTTCATACTAAGCTAACGGAAACATCTTGCTGATTACTGTCACATCGCCATAAGTTCTTAAATCTTATTAGAAATTTAGCAAACGGCCAGACGGTCAAAGTTTAACCTACGCAAAAAACTGCATTTGATTTATTATGAAATTTCCGTAACATAATAAATTAAGGAGCAGTATTGTATCGGAGTTAATGGATTAAGCCTGACACGCCTGCACGGAGTTCCTATTTAAGGGGTAAATTGACAAGATTCTTCATCTTCGACAAAAGGTATGTCAACGACCGAAGACGTTTTTCAGTTTAGATAAATTAATTAGGGTGGCTCATCTTTCAGTAAGATATAGTTCAAGCAACAAACGTATGATAAAGACCCGTAGAGGTCTCAATACATACATGCTAGACAAATTAAGCCCCCGCACATTGATGATGTTAGATTTATGGCTAAGCACGCGAATGTCACACAACCAGATGACCATGGATATCAGGTCCGAATTGTTCGGCAGGGAACGGAATACAGCCGGTATTTTTCTAAGAAAGTATGGGGTAGCGACCAAAAAGCATTGAATGCTGCTATTAATTGGCGCGACATGAAGCGCGCTTCACTACCCAAGAAAACTCCGTATATTAATGATCAACCCAAGAATAACTCCACCGGAGTCAACGGAATCTCCAAAGTTATTCATCACGACAAACGTCGTGGCACTAAAACCCTTCGTTATCAAGTCTCTTACCGCACCGTGGATGGTCGTCAGTCCGTTAGAACCTTTCAGGTCGGTCGTATAGAAGACGTTTCTGCAGATCAGGATTTACACGCCTTTAGAACGGCCCTTTTGTTTAGGAAAGAATATGAGTTAGCCCGCTCTATTGGTGAAATCTTTGATAATGATCGGTTCGGTCATTGGAAGATGGAGCGTCTGTACTAGCAGCATTAGGTATTAGCTCTCGATTCAACTAAAGATTCAAGCCCCTGGCTCCAGCATGGCATAACCCCAACGGGGCATTAGGGCTTGTTCTACCTCCAATTTATCCAAGATACGGGCAACTATAAANTCCACTAAGTCNTTTATTGATTTGGGGTTGTGNTAGAAGCCTGGACTAGCCGGCAAAACGATTGCACCCATTTGTGTTAGCTTAAGCATATGTTCCAGATGTATCAGGGAATAGGGCGTTTCTCGGGGAACGATAATCAACCTCTTGCGCTCCTTAAGCACAACGTCAGCCGCCCGTTCAATCAAATTATTACTCGCCCCAGTGGCCACTGCCGACAAAGTGCCTGTGCTACAGGGACAAATTACCATCGAATGGGGNCCNGATGAACCCGACGCCACGGGTGCAGTCCACTGTTCTGGTCCCAGCACCTCTAGCAATTCCCGGCCATCACCTGCTCCGTCTGTTGGGAAAATACATCAATCAAGGCCTTCCCCAATAGGCCAACTTTACTCGGTAATTTTAAATCTGTTTCAGTGGCTATCACTAAATGTGCAGCCTTCGAAATCATCAAATACACCTTGATATCGGCTGCCAATAAACATTGCAGTAAGCGTAGTCCGTATTGAACTCCAGAGGCTCCGGTAATCGCCAATGTAATGGAAAGCCTACTCTCCAGATTATCCCTATTTTTTGTTGAACTCATGGGAACTCGCCTCTAAAACCAGTAAAAACTATCTGCTATTCAGCCTTGCAAGCAATTTTTTGTGTAAGCCGCCAAAACCACCATTACTCATCACCAACACATGATCTCCTGCTTTTGCGGTATCTGCAATATGGCTAACTATTTCCTCCACCGAGGCATAAACCGAGGTGGGGGTAGAGGAAGCNTCNCTTATACANTTGAGATCCCACACTAAACCATCCGGTTTTAACCAAATGACTTCGTCCGCTGCTTTGACAGACAAAGCTAACTTGTCCTTATGCACCCCTGATTTCATTGTGTTGGAACGTGGCTCGATGACCGTGATTATGCGTTCATCCCCCACCTTAGCCCTAAGACCTTTCAGAGTCGTTTCAATGGCCGTTGGATGATGAGCAAAGTCATCGTAAAGGGTAATACCACCCGCCTTACCGAAAATTTCCATTCGCCGAGCAACACCTTCAAACTCCGCTAGTGCTTCAATAGCAATAGGGGCTGAGACCCCAACATGGCGAGCTGCAGCGATGGCCGCCAATCCATTATTCAAATTGTGGCGTCCATATTGATTCCAGCGTAACACTCCTTGCGACGCCCCTTTCCAAAACACCTCAAATTCACTGGCGTCTTCGCTGATCAATCGGGTGGCCCATCCGACTTCTTGATCATCGCAACCTTCATCCAGGAGATACTCACAGGGTGTCCAACAGCCTTTATCAATGACCGCTTCCAAATTTACGTCGCCTTTAGGCATGACCACCAAACCTAAACTCGGAATAGTACGAACCAATTGATGAAACTGTTTTTGAATATCCGAAATATCATCAAAGATATCAGCGTGATCAAACTCAAGATTATTTAGAATCGCAGTTCGCGCTTTATAATGGATGAATTTAGACCTTTTATCAAAAAATGCGCTGTCGTATTCATCCGCTTCAATAACGAAAAAAGGCTCGTCACCCAACCGAGCGGACACGCCAAAATTGGTTGGCACACCGCCAATCAGATAACCCGGTTTAAGACCTGCGTAATCCAATATCCAAGCCAACATACTACTGGTGGTAGTTTTCCCATGAGTACCCGCAACCCCAAGCACCCAGCGGTCCTTCAACACATGCTCTGCTAGCCATTGCGGCCCCGATACGTATGGTAAACCCTTATCCAGCACATACTCCATAGCCACATTCCCCCTAGACATTGCATTGCCGATAACCACTAGATCGGGGTGGGGCGTTAGATGCTCAGCGGAATAACCTTGGCGTAGCCCAATTCCCTGGTCCTCTAATTGTGTGCTCATAGGGGGATAAACGTTGGCATCTGACCCGGTCACTTGATGACCCAAAGCCTTAGCGAT
>JAESQG010000206.1 GCA_016765265.1 Pseudomonadales bacterium
GGGAGCGCCATTTTGAGTCACGCCGGACAAGGATTGAAGACCTTCCCATAAACGCCGTCTTAAGGCATTAATTCTGGGCACCTCTTCCACCATCTCGGCTCGCGCTATAGCAAAAGCTTCTCCCATCCCTACAATTTGATGCGTGGCGAGAGTGCCTGAACGCATACCTCTCTCATGGCCACCCCCATGAATCTGGGCCTCGATAGCCACTTTTGGTTGGCGCCGCACAAATAGCGCGCCCATCCCCTTAGGACCATATATTTTATGTGCTGAAAACGACATCAAATCCACTTTCATATCCGTTAGATTAATGACCTCTTTGCCCGCACTCTGGGCAGCATCAACATGGAATAACACACCCCGCTCACGGGTGACTTCTCCTATGGAGGCGATATCTAATACCGTACCCACCTCATTGTTCACATGCATTAAGGACACCAAAATTGTGTCCTCTCTTATCGCTTGAGCCACTTGCTCAACACTGATCAAACCGTGTTGGTCAGGTTTCAAGTAAGTCACATCGAAACCCCTAGTCTCCAAATAAGAACAAGTATCCAACACCGCTTTATGTTCAATTTCTGAGGTGATGATATGCTTGCCAGATTTACTGGCTTCAGCAACCCCCTTAATAGCTAGGTTATCGGACTCAGTGGCACCAGAAGTAAAAACAATTTCTCGTGGATCACAAAATAGCAAATCGGCAATTTCTCGCCGCGCAGATTCCACCATTTGCTCAGCTTGCCACCCCAGCATATGTGAGCGCGACGCTGGATTGGCAAATGTCCCTTCAATATCCAAGCACTGGACCATTTTTTCTACCACTCTCGAATCAGCAGGCGTCGTAGCAGCGTAGTCAAGATATATAGGGAATTTGAAACTCTTACTCACAAGTGACTACCTTCGGGGACGAATAAGATGTCTCATCACCCCTTAAATTCAATTCAAAAACGGAAATAATTACATTACAAACTAAATTCAAAGTTGGTGTATCCGCTGCTAAGTGACTAAACAGTTTTACCACTCACCCTTCACATTCCCGGCGCCTATTATAATGCAGGCGACTGTTATAATGTCTGTACTATTACAGTTCCGGTGCTTCACCTATACCAATAAGTTGCTCTTGTAGATGATCCTGTCGTTCAGCGACTTGCTTCACGGCTCTGCGATTTACCAACTGCCCTAAACTAATACCACTCAGGAATTCATGTATTCGACAACTCAGATCTTGCCACAAGCAATGCGACAAGCAAGGTTCTCCATCTTGGCAGTCATTTTTGCCTTCGCAATTTGTTACATCAACATTCTCATCCACAGCATCAATAATCTGAGCGATAAATAATTCGTCTTTTCCACGACTCAAGAAGTATCCTCCACCTGGACCACGCACACTAGTCACCAGATCATTCTTCCTAAGTTTGGAAAAAAGTTGCTCCAAGTACGAAATTGAAATCCCTTGACGTTCAGAAATATCAGCCAAGCTAACCGGTCCAGTATCGGCGTGCAATGTCAAATCAAGCATAGCGGTGACGGCATATCGTCCTTTTGTGGTAAGTCGCATCGGGTTAATCCATTATTTTAGCTTGTGAATGATTAAAACTAGAAAACCCATCTGGGTGCGAAAAAATGCTCCAATAGCGTTCTTGGACACTCGTGATCCGATTGAATTTTCTAGGTTAAAGCAACCATCGCCATGAGCACGCAAGACAGACTTAAGGCGAAGCAGATGAGCTTTATATTAGGTAAGTTTGCAATAACCTAGTGTTTTAGTCAAGTATTCAACCCTACGTCTTTACCGNNTATGTACNCCCTATAATNNTAGGTCNATAGCCGCTAGCTANNTTNCATNTCAGCTTTTGNATCGACCTCNTCTTTGTCANTGGCNGAAGATTCANTAGTAAGAATAGAACAGCAGGTTTCGTCCACTGCNTCAAAATCTTCGGTCATCAATTTTGGCAGCTCTTGACTGCAATAATCACTGCCCAGNTCCTTCAGTGCACCACACATACCATTGATTTTATTATCCATTGCATGCATATGGTCGAGTAAACTATGAATAGANCGAGCAATAGGNTCAGGCATGTCNGTAGTCTCACCGTAAGCATCAAAGCCTAATTTTTCAGCCATTTCCCGCCGATTTTCCTCTTGTTTGTCGCTGGACTTTTTTATAATACGGGCGGGAATNCCTATCGCCGTGGCATTNTCNGGTATTGNCTTGGTTACAACAGCGTTTGACCCNANACGAGCNCCTTTGCCTATCACTATGGGCCCTAGCACTTTCGCACCCGCTCCAATCACCACNTCATCANCCANTGTGGGNTGGCGNTTNCCCTTATTCCAGGAANTNCCTCCCAGNGTNACGCCATGATAAAGGGTGCAATCATCGCCNATTTCAGCAGTCTCACCTATCACNACCCCCATCCCGTGATCAATAAAAAACCGCCTCCCAATTTTGGCTCCAGGATGTATCTCAATGCCAGTGAACCACCGACTAAATGCAGAGATCAAACGCGCGATCCACAGCAATTTCGCATGCCATAAGCGATGAGCCAGCCGATGTAAAATAACCGCATGAAGACCAGGGTAAGTGGTAATCACTTCATAGGTAGTGCGAGCAGCAGGGTCTCGATGAAAAACAGACTCTATATCTTCACTAATTCGTTCAAACATGATGGCTCCTAACCGTAAGACAATAGGCCAGTATTACAGATATTTAGAACAGGCCTACAAAGCGGATACTGACGAGCCATAATGGGCTCTTTACTCTACGGACTCAGGACTTAATCTTGGCCTGAATCCGTGAAAAGACACCACGCAACATATTGAGCTCCAAACGATCCAGTCGCGCCCGATTAAACAAGCGACGAGATCGAGTCAGTAGTTGCTTAGGGTTATTGGGGTCATAGAACTCAATATCAAGCAGCATTTGGTTAAAGTGTTCGTAAAAACCACTCATTTCTTGAGCGTTAGCCATNTCTTCGTCCCAACNGCACTCTATTGTCATCACGGGTTTCTCNCTGTTTTCTTCCACCTCAACGATNGCTTGNCTCATCTCGTAAGTAAGTACTTGCACNGCCATCGCTATNTTGAGTACATCGTAATCAGGNTTNCCGGGTATACTGACGTGATAGTTGCATTTTTGTAGTTCTTCGTTAGACAAACCCACCGCTTCTCGCCCGAAAACCAATGCGACTACTTGCTTAGACGCCCCCTCCTTCACCACCTGTGCACATTGCTTTGGCGTCAACAGTGGCCAGGGGATTCGGCGCAATCGGGCGCTGGTGCCAATGACCATCGTACAATCGGCAACCGCGGCATCCAAAGTAGGGACCACTACGGCGTTCTCTAGCACATCGGCTGCGCCGGAGGCCATCCATGTCGCTCTCGCGCTGGGAAACTCCTTGGGCTCAACTAGGGTCAAATTGGAAATGCCCATAGTTTTCATTGCCCTTGCCGCGGACCCTATATTGCCGGGATGGGAGGTGTTAACAAGTACTATTCGAATATTATCAAGCATATAAAATCAACCGGAGACTACTAAGATATAGAAGGAGCAGGATTCTATCAAATACTGGCCTCTGGGCCAAAAACTCTAACACTTGCATTAAATATTGTTATAATCTGCGCCTCATTTTCATCCACTCCATAACCGATAGATACTCAATATGCAGCCAATGTTAAATATCGCACTGCGTGCAGCTCGCAATGCTGGAGAGTTTATTGCTCGCGCCGTAGAACACATTGACCTAATCGACGTTGAAGTCAAAGGCTTAAANGACTTTGTTACTGAAGTGGATCGCTCCGCAGAGAACATTATCCTCGAAGGTTTAAAGGAAAAATATCCCAATCACACTTATAAAGCAGAAGAGTCGGGATTTACCCAGGGGATAGACAAGGACACAGGTAAAGAGTCTGAGTACGAGTGGATTATTGATCCGCTAGATGGCACCACCAATTTTATTCACGGTTTCCCGCANTTTGCGGTGTCTATCGCCGTTCGATACCAGGGCAAACTGGAGCACGCTGTCATCCTCGACCCCCTTCGACAGGAGGAATTTACTGCTACACGAGGTCGTGGTGCGCAAATGAATGGTAAACGCTTACGCGTCAGTAACCGTAAAACGATGGAAGGCGCCCTTATCGGTACCGGTTTCCCTTTTCGAAATGATCAAGCCGCCTACCTTGATAACTACTTAAGCATGCTTAAAGGCGTGACATCAAAAGTTGCGGGCATCCGACGACCCGGTGCCGCAGCGCTAGACCNTGCCTATGTTGCCGCCGGTCGCTTAGACGGTTTTTGGGAAATGGGGCTACAGGAGTGGGACATGGCGGCAGGCGTACTGCTAATACAAGAAGCTGGCGGTATGGTGAGTGATGTTAATGGCGGCAACAACCATCTTAAAACAGGCAATATAGTTGGCGGCAATCCAAAAGTATTTAAGGCTTTGTTACAAACTATTCAACCTCATGTGCCGGACTCTATGAAGCGTTAAATGGTTTTTTATCTAACCCCTTAATTTATCTAACCCCTTACCTTTAGCTTACGCCAAATTTTAGACCCACAGCTGATCCCACGACTTCGCCCACCGTCGTCAAATTCCTGTTACAAAATTATTAGCGCGCTATCTTACTGTATTCCAAGGTCGTTACATTGTATCGCCTCAGCTGCAGTGAATTTTCAAATCCCCCCCCTATACTTATACAAAGCCTGTTAATAAAAGCATGCTTGAATCGCTGACACAATACAGAAGAGACAAACTGCGCAGGCTGTATAAGAATATAGGGGCAGACCTAATGAAGATATTTGAAAATATGATCGCTGCATATCACAGTATTGAGAAAGAAATGATTCGCTTTTTTGCTGACTTAGCGGAGTTTAGTAACCCACAAGAGCCCACCCTAATCCCCATTAAAGTTGAAGATCCTATTAAATTAAAAAACAAATCAAACTGAATTCACCTCCCCACCTCGCAACTGGTGAGTACCAAAAGAAAGGCCCATTATTAACAGCTCTATGAAAATTGAGCGTTAATAATGGGCCTTTCTTTTGGTACTCCTTATAGCTTATGGTGCCGCTTGCAACTCAGCGATCAACTCATCAATACAATCCGATAAATCAACTGCGTCAGCTTCGGCAATTGGATCAGGGCTTTTAGCACTAATCTCATTTTTCAATGCACCGAACACACCGATAGCAGAATTATTGACTCCACTCTTCTTGGTGGCAGCCAAACCTGGATCCCAAGAAGAATCTTGATGCGCACAACGTATAAGTAGACAGCCCTCTTAGGAGAGCATCAAAAAGCCGGGGATATACTGCAAAACGAGATATAGATTCCAGGATGTTTTTGTAAGCCATTGCTAAACATCATATTCATTTAAGGACTATTCAAAATTCATTGGATATTGCATAATTTAATATATCAATAAATGATATATATCTGTTTATGATATAATACAGAAAGAAACTGTTGTGTC
>JAESQG010000207.1 GCA_016765265.1 Pseudomonadales bacterium
TTTTGAGGTTACAACTTTAGATCCTTCTGATACTGAAATTGATGAGGCGATTGATGTACTGATGCTAGTGCACCCGAAAAATTTATCTGATCGCACCTTATATGCGATCGATCAATTTATATTGGGTGGGGGGAAGGCGATGATTTTTGTCGATCCCAACGCAGAATTGGATGTACCCATGGGCGGATCGATGGGCGTCCCTAGTGTCAGTAAAACTTCGGAGTTGAAAAAACTTTTTGATCAGTGGGGAGTGCAACTAAAAGAGGATTATGTGCTAGGCGATGCTAAACATGCGATGGTTGTGGGTATGGGCCGGGGCAGTCCCTCTTCTCGACACTTGGGGTTGCAAGTGTTCGGCCCAGAGAGCTTCGTGGGTCGGGATGTGGTAACCGATCAACTAGAGACTATCAATGTGGCTACGGCTGGGATTTTGATGCAGAGTGATGGAGCGACTACACAATTTACACCGCTGATTCAATCCAGTTCACAGTCGATGCCCTTGTCAGTGGAATTGTTTAAATACTTGCGTGATCCCGCTCAGCTTGCTGATGGGTTTAAGCCTACTGGTGAAAACTACGTAGTTGCTGTCCGAGTTGCAGGTGCTGTCAAAACAGCTTTCCCAGAAGGCATGCCAGACCAAGAGATTAGTGATGACATTGAGGCCGACCTAGAGCGAGATTCTAGCGAAGATTCTGCCGATGATGAGTCGGTAAAAGTGTTAGCGCACCTAACTATATCGGAGGAAGATATTAATGTGCTAATCGTTGCAGATACCGATATTCTGAGTGATCGTTTGTGGGTACGCGTACAAGATTTTTTCGGCCAACGGGTAGCCTCTCCTTTGGCCAATAATGCGGATTTTGTTATCAATGGATTGGAGCATCTGTCGGGTAGCTCTGATCTGATTAGCATCCGCAGCCGAGGTCAGTTTTCTCGGCCGTTTACCCGTGTACAAGAACTGCAAAGAAAAGCTGAGGAAAAGTTTCGAAACAGCAAAAAGGAGCTTGATTTGCGTTTAGAAGAGACGGAACAAGCGCTGATTTCGTTACAACAGCCACCTGAAAATGGCGTGTTATCGTTGAGCGAGGAGCAGGAGCAGGAATTGATTAAATTCCAGAATGAAAAGTTAAAGATCCGCAAACAATTACGTGATGTTCAACACCAGTTAAATAAAGATATTATGGATTTGGGTGCCCTATTAAAAATTATTAATATTGGCGCCGTTCCTTTGATCTTAACGTTGTTTGCTATTGCGTTTGCATTGATTAAACGGCGGCGAGGAATAGGGGGCTAGACCCATTCTGCAAATGCTGTCCGGGCTCATGAGCGCAGCATTTGCATAACTTCTTTAATATCGGCTTGAGCTTCTTTGATGGCGTTGATGCTTTCTTCCGGCGTTAGATTCAGCTTTTCGAATGCGGGAATACCCGCCCATTTAATTTTAGCTAAGGGGTGTTTTGTTCCTCGGTATGCATGCAGTCGAGCCACTTGAACAATATCGGAGTAATCCGCAGGCCCATCATGAGAGCGATCAGTATCAGCAATATTCACCGGCACCGATGATAGTGCCTCTCGTAACTGCCATTGATCCATTATCCAACTTCCTAACTCGGGTTCTAGTTTTATCAATGCTTCATCAAGGGCATCGGTATAGGTATCATTAATGTTAGTTTGCGCGCATTTAGCAAGGACAGGGATGGCGCCAATATTATGCAGTAATCCCGCGAGCATTGCTTCGGCGGGGTCGATACGTTTACAGTTGCGAGCCAGCACCTCACTCATAGCAGCCACTTTGATGCTCAGGCTCCAGATAAGGCGCATTTTATCTTTTAAAAACTTTTTCCCTTGACCCTTGTAGAGTTTGGTAACCGTGAGACTGATAACCAAATTCCTGACGCAGACCAATCCCAACCTAGATACTGCATTCTTGAGGTCTTCTATACGATCCAATCCCCTGAATAGCGGACTATTTGCTGCTTGGATAATCCTCCCCGATAGCACCGGATCGGTACCAATAATTTTAGCTATTTGATTGGAGTCTACGTTCGGGTTGTTGATTGCACTCTGTACCTTCTGGGCGCTGTCGGGTAACGAGGGCAAAATGAAGTTTCGGCTTTTCAGCTCCTTTTCTAAATGGAGGAGTAGTTTGTTGTCTATTGCCGGGGATGGAGATGGTGACGGGGATGCAGATGACATAGTTGTTCCTTTAAAACTCAAATGCTATGGATATAATCTTAAGCGCCATGTTGTGTGCTGAATTTATTGTTTACTAGATTTATTGTGTACTGAATTTGCTGTTTATTAAATTAGATGACTATTGAAGTTAGCTATTAAATTAGGTGAACATTGAATTAAGTGTAGATCAAGGGGGCAAAAAAGAGTCTTTGCTGGGAGCAAGGAGCTAGAAGATTTTCTGCTGATTGTGAAATAGAGTTAGAGAATACCTGAAAATGAAAGACCATCTAAAATGGCTATTTGGATAAATTTAAAAGCGTGGCGGTTGCTCTCGTAGGGCAGCATCGATCATTTTTTGTTGTTTCCTATTCATTTTGTCATTTCCTGAAAATGGATCCTTTGCGGGACTTTTTTGCCAAAAAATGAATAAAATTAGCCAAACTGGCAGGGAAAAATACATCATGTCTAGCGCGGGAGTTGTTTCCAGGCCAGTGTAAGGTAATGCAGCGATATTGTTTGATAACACCACATAAAAATTCTTGCCCATAAAGGCCCACGCGCTGATACAAGCCAAGGCATAAAATTTGCGTTTCAGGTACACGGTTTTGCCCTTCGTTAAAAAAACATGCTGTCATTACATAGAGTAATTACAGCATGTTTTTTCGGAGGTGACTAATTTATAGGGAGATTGATGTTAGAGGTGTGTTAGTAATAAAGGACTCGCTATGGGCTGTTTAGGCTGAATTAATCGCGCTATCGGAATAAGGCTGTTCGAGAGCGCTCAGAATTGAGCATTTGTCGGCACTTTCCGGGCCACCACAACAGGTGTCAATGACTTGTTTCAACGCATTTTGAATTCGGGAAAGCTCTTTGATGCGATCCTCTATTTCTTCAAGCTTTCCTTCTGCCAGCGTTTTTACTTCTTCGCAGGTATGGTTTTCTTTATCTACTCGTAGATTTAGTAATTCCTGAATATCCTTTAGAGAAAATCCAAGGTTTTTTGCGCTAATAATAAATTCAATTTGCTGGATTGCGCGCTCACTGTAGAGTCGGTAACCGGCATCCGTTCGGCTGGGGGAGTCCACTAGCCCCTGTTTTTCATAATAGCGTAGCGTTTCAATACTGACGCCTGTGTGTTAAGCTACTTCGCCTATTCGGTGGAGGCTCATAGTGGCTCCCTCTTTGCCAATCTTAAGGTATAGTAGACCCTGAAGTTTACTTTAGGGTCTAGCGTTAATTCTGATTGGGTTTCTTATCATCTTGTCGTAAAGGGGATTAAGCAAACCGATAAGTTAAATCCGCGAGTTCTAATCAATATTGATGTTGAATTTATTAAGTAGATTATAGAGTGTAGGGCGAGTGACCCCCAACATCCTTGCCGCTTGAGCTACATTATTTTTACTGTTGGTAAGGGCTCTCATTACAGCTTGTTTTTCTGCACGATCCCGTACTTCGCGCAAATTAAGGGGTTCGGCTTCTTCCGAATTATCTAACTTAATCTCAAGGTCTACTTGATTGATTTTATTGCCCTCGGCCATGATAGTGGCGCGTTTAATTTTATTTTCCAATTCCCTTACGTTACCGGGCCAACGATAAGTTTCTAAGGCGGAGATGGCATCTTCGGTGAAACCGAGCAGTTTGCGGTTGTGTTGCGCACTGTATTTTTCCATAAAAGCATGGGCTAGTAGCACTGCGTCCCCTTCGCGCTCTCGCAAAGGGGGAACATTGATGGTCATCTCGCTGATGCGATAAAATAGATCTTCGCGGAAAGATGCCTCTGCTATCATTTCGGATAAGTTCCTATGAGTTGCGCAAACAACTCGGATGTCCACAGGTATAGAGTTGTGTCCTCCAACGCGTTCAATTGTCCGCTCCTGTAAGAAACGCAGTAATTTGGATTGTAGTGAGAGAGGCATGTCGCCAATTTCATCGAGGAAAAGAGTACCGCCATTCGCCGCTTCGATTTTACCTATTTTTTGTTTGATGGCCCCTGTAAAGGCACCCTTCTCATAACCGAATAGTTCGCTTTCTAGGAGCGCATCGGGGATCGCTGCGCAGTTGATTGCATTGAAACTGCTTTCTCTTCTTTCGCTGTTGTCATGGAGTGCTTGAGCAAACAGTTCTTTTCCCGTTCCCGTATCGCCTAAAATGAGCGTAGTTAGGTCAGTGGGGGCTACTTTTTCTATGGTGCGGCATGCCATTAACATTTGTTCGCTTGACGCGATAATACCGCCGAGGGAGGTTTGTTGAGATTGGGCCAGTTCAGAAATTTCTGTCTCTAATTCGTGCAAACGAAAAGCGCGTTCTACGACAAATCGAAGCAGATCGCCTTCAATAGGCTTTTGGTAGAAATCATAGGCACCCATGCCTATCGCTTTTACCGCATTTTCTTTTTCTTCGCGCCCAGTAATGATAATTATTTTCGTATTTGGTGCCAGTGTCGTCGCTTCTTGAAGAATGTCGAAACCCACCGTGGAGCCGCCAGGGTCAGGGGGAAGTCCCAGGTCAAGGGTGATGACCTGGGGTTCAATTCGCCTAACGTGGGCAAGAGCGGTTTTTTTATTCTCCGCTGTGACAACCTCTATGGTGTCGTCAAAGCACCATTTTAGTTGACTTTGTAACCCAGGATCATCTTCTACGATGAGCAATGTTCGTTTCTTCTCTTTCAAAAGGTGCCTCGGTATTTATAGGTTTTATTGAGCTGTTCACTTTAACGACTGACCAAGGGGAGTGACCAAGGGTAGTAACATAGTAAAGCGAGATCCCTCGCCTAATACGCTGGTGACGGTTAAATCACCGCCCGCCTCTCGGCAATACTCTCTGCTTTGAAACGCCCCTATTCCCATGCCTACAAGGCCCTTAGTGCTTTGAAATGGGCGGAACAGATGGTTTTTGATAAAGTCAGGCGTCATGCCAGAACCACTATCCTCGATCAAGATTTTGACTTGTTGATCGTTTTTTTCAACTGTTATTTTCACGAATCCTTCGTTATCGGTGGCATCTTGTGCATTTTGTATGATGTGGCCAATGGCGCTGGTAAACTTATCGGGGTCCATTGTAATAAAAATGCTGGGATCACAAACAGTTAGAGTGGGTTCGGGTTGATTTTGTGATTGGGTGTTGAGGACTGTTTGCAGAAGTTTTATGACATTGATATCGTTTGTTTTAGTGGTTTTTTCTGCTATTTGTTGTCCGTTATCTGGATTCTCTCCAATTTCGTTCTTCAACTTTTGAAGAATATCATTCATCTTTTTTACTGTGTGATCCGTCGTCTTAATCATGTCGTCAATAAAAACAGGGTTGTGTTTGTGTTTCTCTGCGTTGGATACTAAAAGTGATAGCTGTGCGATCATGGTCTTTAGATCGTGCACCAGAAATGCAGACATTTGATTCACGGCTTCAAATTGTTTAGCTCGAGATAGTGCTTCGCCTGCTCGTTTTTGGGACAGAAAGCTTGCCACCTGGCGGGCTATCACTTTGAGTAAATCGTTATCTTCCCAATTGAGCTGCATAGGGGTTCTGGGTTCAGTTAAAAAAACAAATCCTAATAATTGGTTTTGTAGCATAAGCGGTACGATTAGCCAGGCCCGATCATTATCCAAAAACCAGGAGTCCAAAGAAAGGTTTTCGTACTTGCTGGGCTCGTTTCGATATTCAGGGATATCAATAATCCATTCTTTGTTTGCGAGGAACAGTGAGAGTGAGGAATCCATGGCGATGTTGGGCGCCGTTTCTAGATTGAGGTTAGCGCTCGCTAAAAAATTTAAGTGCTTATTTTCTTCTAACCACAAACCTCCTCCGGTGCTTTCTACCAGATCGGCAATACATAGGATAGCTTGTTCATAAGTTGTTATATCACTGTGGGGCCGGGATAGTTTGTTGGTAAGACTAATCCACTCATCGCGATAATCATATTTATAGTTAAAGAAGTTTCTTGATATATACACAGCGAGTTTGGCTCTCATAGAACCGGAGGAGATGATAGTGATAAGACCAACGAGAGAGGAGAAAATTAATAATGTTTGTAAAATCGCTCCCCAATCTCCACCGAATATACGGATATAATAACCAGCAATTGACATGACTATGAGGTAAATGCCAATAATTAATAAAGCACCTGTATGGAAAGCCACACTATGAGATAAATTNATGTTCACTGATTGGCTCAGGTTTCGCACTGCGCTCATAGCAATAAGCGGTGCTAGTACGGCTGTAACAATACCGCGGGCCTGCCACAATTGTGGTTCAACGCCAGCAACCAAAATCCCGTGAGAATACATGATAATGTCATAGCCGAATATGGCGACCAAACTCAAGCAAAAAAACTTAATGTGCCAGAGGTTAGATTCGCGGCTATTTCGTAAAACTTGCTCCACCAGCATGACCCCGCAGATGGAGATAGACATAAAGCCCACTAAAATGAATTTTTCGTTAAACCTAAAGAGTGCCGAATATTCCGATAGTAACGGCTTAGTGACTGTCATGATGAGAAGAACTACAAAAAAGATGACGGTTACTGCAACCAAGTAAAAATGATTATTTTCTTCAGTAAACTCGGGTAATAATTTAGCGGGTTGCTTGGGCATGCCCAGTATCCTTATGACCACTGCGATCCAAGCGCCATCCCGAAGGACTTCAAGGGTGTTGCTGAAATAAGATAAGTCTGAGTCGACTAGGAATGAGTCTAAGGCTACGAGTAGATTCCAGCTAGCCATAATAACAGCGGCAATTAAAAGTAGTCTACTTGAGGCTTTTATTCTAATGAATTTTAACAGATAGAACGAAAGCGCGAAGTAAGAGATCGCGCCTATACAGTGGCTAATGGTATTGATAGACGGGTTGATCACTAAATCCACTTAGTTTATTTCCTCATCCCGTGGCTACTTTTCGCGAGCCTCTTCTAAGTGCTGTTTAATATCTTTGTTATTGGGTGCAAGTTTAGCCGCTTTTTCCAAAATACTAATGCCTTCCTCTTTTTCCCCTCTGAGGACAAGTATCCATCCGTAGGTGTCAATCACCGCAGCACTTTTAGGGGCGAGGTCGCTGGCTTTTTTTGCCAGTTTTACGGCATCCTCATGACCCGCCTCTTGGTATAACCAAGCAAGATTATTGAGGGAAACTATATGGTCTGGCTGTTGTTGCAATACAGCCTCATATTGGGGGATTGCCTCTTCTGATCGGTCCATTTCCTGGTAGGCCATCGCAAGAGTGAATAGGCTTTCCGCATGATTATCACTGCTAGTGATCCACTGGTGTAGGTGTTTGATGGCATCGTCATCCTGACGTAATGCATTTTGAGCTCGAAAAAGTTTGATCCCTAGGAGGTGATTTTGAGATATTTCCCATGCTTTTTCCAAATTAGCAACAGCCTCAATAAAATTGGATTGTTTAATCTGGATGTCACCTAAAATTTCAAAACCTTGATGACTTTCGGGATTGCTCTGAATGAATTTTTGGGCGATTTTTTCAGCTGCTTCGGTATTGTCTGATCGAATTTCTAAATTGATATAGGTGAGTACAACCGGCATTGCGCTGGGTGCTTTTTCATAAGCCTTACGGATGAAGTTTAACGCGCCGGGTAGGTCTTTTACAGCGATTAAGCGGCGCGATTCAGCATAATAAGTAGTAGCCAAAAGACGGATAACTTTATTGTTCTCAGGTTTGATTTGATAGGCTTGTTGCGCATAATCAATTGCTTTATCAAATTGACGATCTCTGAGGTAGGAGGCACTTAGTACGAGAATGGGGTTAATGGTTTTAGGATTTTTCTTAATGATACTTTTAAGAAGCTGAACTCCATTTTCGAGTTTGCTTTGTGCTAACGAGGTATCGATAGCCCCTTTTAGGGCGATCATGCTGTTCGGGTCTTTTTTGAGTATGTCTTCATAAATAACCCAAGCGTCTTTAAAGTTTTTTTCCTTTGCATGTAAGCTGGCCATCGTAACGAGAACTGGCAGGCTATCGGGTGCAATGGACAAAGCTTTATTTAGGGATTTGCGTGATTCATCAAAGTTCTCTAATTGCAAATAAGCTAGACCTTGGATGGAGTATAGCTCGGCGTCTTCACCCAGCGTCTTTAGCCCATTTGCAATAATATCTAGGGATTCTTCTGGGAGGTTTAATTTTAGTCGAGTCACTGCGAGAAGTTTGTAGGCTTGATCAGGTACCTCATTGCCTCCCTCCAGTGCTTGAGTTAGGTAATTTTCGGCTTCGACAAAGTCACCTTGTTGGTATTTTATAATGCCTAGGGCCGTTCCTGTTACGCCATGCCCTGGCGCTATTTCAAGAATTTCTTGAAATGTTTTTTCCGCTACAGAAAAGTCTCCAGTTCTGAAAGCACCGACAGCATCTTTAAAGCTGCTTTGAAGTTTGCCTTGTGGGCTTTTAGATAGAGTTTCTGAGTAACGAAGAGCATCATCTGTTTTGCCTTGAGCAATAAGTGCTTTCACCAAACCATTGAGCGTTAGGTATTTGGTGGAGGTCATTGTGTCAAATCGTTGCATTTCTAAAAGAGCATTGGAGAAACTCTCTTCAGCAGCTTGATATTGTTTCGTGTCCATGGCTACTGCAGCTTTCCATAACCAGGTATCAAGATGTTCTGGTGAGCTATCCAATACCTTTTGTAAAAACGCCTCGCTCTCTACAGTTTTGCCATCGAAATGGGCGAGTTTTGCTAAGCCAAGGAAACCGTCTGGGTGGTCTGGGAGAACTTTTAAAGCTTGCCGGAAACTCTGTTTTGCTTTTTCTATATCCTGCGCCAGTATATGACTTTTGCCTTGCAGCACATAATATTCTGCGGTTAGCTCACCGCCGGCTTTTTCATATTCTGTCAATTCAAATGCCGCGGAGTGTTGTTT
Source organism: Pseudomonadales bacterium (assembly GCA_016765265.1). Lineage (GTDB taxonomy): Bacteria > Pseudomonadota > Gammaproteobacteria > Pseudomonadales > DC-out160 > DC-out160. Next base: position 9,033 of record JAESQG010000207.1, read on the forward strand.
CTTTAGTTTAATTAATGCTTCTACCAAAGAGAAAGCATATTGTTTGTTGCTGGGATCAGTTTTCACAAGCTCAGCCAATCTCTTCTCAGCGGATTTGGCATCTCCAGAGATCAGCATGGTTTTTGCTATGACGTAAATTCCACGAGGGTTTCCTGGCGTCAGTTGCAGGACTGTTTTTGCTTCGATCATGGCGGCTTTAAGCTGGCCTTGCCTAACGTAATTTTCAGCCAAGTATATATGGTGATCGACATTATCTTTCGGATCTTCATGCCGACATCCATTAACACTGACGATGGCGATCAGTGCTAGAAAAATAATAAGGGCTGTTCGTGTAGCCATAAGGAAATCCTTTCGTGTTTTAATTCTTAGAGTTAAGAGGTGGTAATCATAGCGGCCAATATAGCCCCTGTATAGTGGTTGTTTTGTGACCGAGAGAAGGGTGCCAGACTGGGTTGCTAAGTTTATTGCGTCTTCCAAATGACAGAGTTTTCTCCCTTCTCGCTAATTGACCACCACAAATCGGGGTCCTCAGAACTGTCCCAACTGCCCTTGATACAGCGAATTTCGGTTTGAAGTATTTTAAAGGCATCTCTGGCGCACTCAATATCATTTGTCCAAGGGCTCTGAGGGGAATCAATCCAAATACTGGTATAGCCATCACTTACCGCTTCTAAAATCAGTATGGGCATGAGCTCAGTTTTCCACGTAGCGATGTATTGATGCTGTTTGTTTCGAGAGCTTGTTTCTCTGAGGTTGTCGAATGTGCTAGTGAGCCACTCAATAATGTATTCGAGTTTAATCTGCTGAGCATAGATTTCTATATCAGGTGTATTTTCTGTGGAGGTATTCATGATGTAGCCTTAATCTCATTTTCTTGGGATCTTGGAATCTTGGGACCTTAGGATCTAGGGGCGAATACTTGAAGCTGAACCACCAATTCCGTTTCTAGAGAGCTTAATGCGGTAAGTTGCTTTCTTTTATCTGTGTTTGTTCGCCAATAGTGGGGCGTCATCTGTAGCAGGTCAAGTACGTCCTCGGGCTGCGTTAACGATAGGGAGTGGCGGATGACTTCCTTTGCTTGATGATTGAAGTGTGAGGAAAGCTGTTTTTCAAGTTTCTCGTTATCGTAGTCCCTTACTTCTTCGTAGATTAGGCTACGCAACGATAATAAGTGTTTCGATTCTGTGGTGGCGGTGATAAGCAATCCTTGAGGCTTAAGAATGCGGTGACATTCTTTTGGGATAATAGGGCTAAAAACCGAGAAAATGAGATCGACACTTTGATCGGGCATTGGAATCTGCTTGTTGTTGGCCACTAACCAGATGATATCTTTGCTACGTTTAGCTGCTTGTTGTATTGCGGCTTTAGATATGTCCATCCCGTACAGGAGGAAGTGTTCTGGGTTAATCTGCTCTTTTAGGCGAGCTGTGTAGTAACCTTCACCACAGCCAAGATCCAGAAATTGTTGAGGGCTAATCATTTTGTCTGAGCTGGGCTTATTCATTGTCTGTGTAATGATAGTATTTAGCGCAGAGCTTATAGGTTGGTAGTAGCCCTTCGAAAGAAATCGTTTTCTGGCAGCGATCATATCTTTGTTGTCGCCCGGTTCTTTGGAGCGTTTGTTTTGAACGGGGATTAGGTGTAGATAGCCCGATTTGCCAATGTCAAAGCTGTGCCTATTTTCACAGCTCATGGTGCTAATTTGAGATTTACTGTCTGCTGGGTATGCTGCAACCAGAGATTGTTGACAAAGAGGGCAAATTAATTGGGCGCGGTGCCATAGAGATGTCATCGATTTATTCTTTGAGTTTGTTCCATTAGAGGGATTGATAAGGTCATATTTTATGAGAACTAAATGTTATGAGAACTAAATGTGATGAGTTTTAAGATTGTGTAAGCAGTAGGTGTTTTAAACAATTCTCGTACATATTGGTCAGGATGGGTAATTCAGCTACGGCGATACATTCATTGACCTTGTGGATAGTGGCATTGCACGGACCCAGCTCTATTACTTGAGTGCCGGTTGGAGCAATAAAACGGCCGTCAGAAGTGCCACCCGAAGTTGATAGTTCGGTTTCAATGCCTGCGGTTTCTCTAATCGATTTTTTCATGGCGTCGATAAGCGGTCCTGTCTCGGTGAGAAATGGGTGTCCACTCAAATTCCAATCGATGTTGTATTGTAGTTGGTGCTTATCCAGTATCGCTTCGGTTTGCTTTCTTAAACCTTGTTCGGTTTGTTCAGTTGAAAAACGAAAGTTAAATATAATTTCGATGTTGCCAGGTATAACGTTAGTCGCCCCCGTACCGCTATTAATGTTGGATACTTGAAAAGAAGTGGCGGGGAAAAAGGCATTGCCTTTATCCCAACCTGTTTTACACAATTCGTCGATGGCTGGCATTGCGAGATGAATGGGGTTGCTTGCAAGGTGTGGGTAAGCGACATGACCTTGAATGCCTTTTATGACCAATTTTGCGCCTAATGAGCCTCTTCTGCCGTTTTTGACGGTATCGCCAACCTGCTTTGTGCTGGTGGGTTCGCCCACTATGCAGTAATCAATTTTTTCGTTTCTGGCTTGGAGATGCTGAACGACTTTGACTGTACCATCTACGGCTACACCTTCTTCATCACTGGTGATCAGAAACCCGATAGAGCCCGAGTGATTTGGGTTGTTTGTGACAAAGTGTTCGCAGGCAACAATCATCGCAGCAAGGCTACCTTTCATGTCAGCCGCACCGCGACCGTAAAGAACTCCATCAATAATGGTGGGGTCGAAGGGGTCAGTGTCCCATTGGTCTAGGGGGCCAGTGGGTACCACGTCAGTGTGTCCCGCAAACACGATAAGCGGCGCCTCTTTTCCTCTTCTCGCCCAAAAATTGGAGACGTCACCAAAATTTAATACTTCGATATTGAATCCGATTTTCTCTAGACGTTGAATCATCAGCGCCTGACACCCATCATCTGCAGGAGTGACGGAGTGTTTTTCGATCAGATGTTTGGCGAGAGCAATTGCTTCTTGTGGGTGGCCAGGGGGCATAGTAAATGGAATCCGAAGTTTCTAGGATAAATTAAGGTGACTGCTTATATTAACATNGTTTTATAGTAACATTGCGCTAGAGAGAACATTGTTTTAGAAAGAACATAGTTTTAGCAAGAACATAGTTTTAGCAAGAACATAGTTTTAGCAAGAACATAGTTTTAAAAAATAGATCGGTTTTAGCCAAATGCCAATGAGTGTGCTCAATCCTTGACAATTAGGGTGATATCGCCAAAATCCCATTCGCTTCCTACTAGCTTGCCACCTTTAGATAATGACCAGAGGTCCCACAGCATTGATGTCAAAACTAGGGTTTGTGATTATACTCGGTATTTTTGGGTCTCTTGCGGTTAAATGGGTAAATCCATCCATCCAACCGCTTTTTTCGTTGAAGCAGATTGTCGGGGATGGTGCAGATCGGGATAAAGAAAGTGTCTATCGTGTGAGGCTTGTGTCTGACGACATGACTGCTGAGGTACATTCAGCCTCTGTGATAGAGGTGGATGAGGGTATTCTCAGTGCAGTTTGGTATGGTGGCACTAGGGAAGGCAGCAAGGATACGGTGATTCTGCATTCTACTCTTGCCCTACACTCGAAAACTGCAAATCCGACTACGGTCAATTCAATGTTGATCGAGCCAGTATGGAAACCCAGCGAGGTGATTGTTTCCCGCAAAGCAACCCAGCAGGATTTATCTCGGTACGTGAAAAAATTAGGTAATCCCGTTATTACTAAAGACCCTCAAGGGCGGGTATGGTTGTTCTACGTCAGTGTATCTGTTGGCGGTTGGGCTGGAAGTGCTATCAATGTGAAGTATTCCGACGATCAGGGGCACAGCTGGAGCCCATCGAAACGCTTAGTCACATCACCTTTCATAAATATTAGTACATTAGTAAAAAGTAAGCCTTTCTTTTACGACGACGGAACGCTAGGGTTGCCCGTCTATCACGAGTTTATCGGTAAGTTCCCTGAGATTGTACACCTGGATAAAAATGGCGAGGTGCTCGGCAAGCAAAGACTATGGTGGGGGAGAGCATCGTTACAACCGGAGGTGATTCCTGTAGGGCCGCAAGAAGCGGTGGTTTTTTTGCGTTCCGCTAGCATTGAGCTGAATCGAATTTTAAGGATGGTGACGGGAAGTACCGTAAAACGGGGATCAACGCCACAGGCGTTAGCGTTATTAAACCCCAATGCAGGGATATCTGCATGGCGCAAAGATGACGGTGCCATGCTAATGGTTTTTAATAACTCTCCTGACCAACGTAATATTCTCTCTCTTGCTCATTCTAAGGATAATGGCCAGCACTGGACGGTGATACATGACTTTGAGAATGTATCAAAGCCACCGCTAAATCGTTTTTCCTACCCCACGTTAATACAGTCTACAGATGGGCACTACCATATGCTTTATACCTGGAACCGTACTCAGATTAAACATGTGGAATTTAATGATGTGTGGTTGGAGGCAATGTTGCAATGATGAGTGATTGGAATACTTATTTTGCTCTCTTTGGATGTGGGCTGGCCTATGTGGCGACTAGTTTAGCGTGGTCTAGGTCTCGGCATTTTCCTGCAGTTTGGCGTTGGTGTATTGCCGTGGCTGGGCTAGTGGTTTTGATAGTCCCTTTTGCGCAGGAGCCATTACTGATTCTCATTAGAGGTTTTACTGGAGATTTTAGCATGGGTACTCTGCTATTATGTTCCCTCTCGATTGCGTCATCTTTGTTTGTTGGTGCTGATGTTGACGCTGATGTTGGTATAGAGAGCGTTGTTGCAAGGCCTGGTGATGATAGAGATAGAGATACAGATAGAGATCGTCAGTTCATGCTGGCATGTGCGGTGGTGTGTTCTGTTGTGCTGTATCCCTTTGCGTTAGGCTGGGGGCCAGTGGACACGTATTCTTGGGGATACGGGCATATTGGTTTTGCCTTGGGTTTGTTAGTGATTTGTCTGACAGCTTGGCAGTTTAAGTATTACGTGACGGTTATTTGGTTGTTGCTGGGGATTATCGCTTATCAGTTGGGAATCTATGAGTCGAATAATCTGTGGGATTATTTAATCGATCCATTTTTGGCATTATATGCTATTTCATATTTTATTAGGCGCTTGATATCGAGGCTAATTCCAAAGGGTTTGTCATTGGATGGGGATGTTGAAACATGAATGCAATGGGGAAAGTGGAAATTGGGTTGCTCGCGATTGTAGCGCTTTTATTTGGTATAGGTGTTTATTTTTCCTTTGCTGATCATGAGTTCTTTCGTGGAAGCTATGTGGTAGAGGATGGCTTTATCGAGTGGCTAACGGTGGTGGGCTTGTTAGCCTCCATGGTGGTGTGTGGCCGGCGCTTTGTTACTCTAGTGGGAAAGCGAAGCATTCCTTTCGTGGCGGTAACGGGGTTGTTAACGCTGTTTTTCTTTTTTGGAGCAGGAGAGGAGATCTCTTGGGGACAGAGATTGTTTGATGTAGAAAGTTCTGAGTTTTTTAAAGAGAATAATGCACAGAGTGAAACTAACCTACATAACTTGGTCGTTGGCGGTAAAAAGATTAACAAAATGATCTTTGGTACGGGGTTTGCGCTTATTCTTTTAACCTACCTATTTGTAGTGACTCCGTTGTATAGGAAGAACGAACGAGCAAGAAAGTTTTTTGCTAATTTTGGAGTCCCAATTCCTAAAAACTATCATATAGCGGCGTATTTCGTTCTTATTGTCGTTGTTGAGGGGCTAATGGAATCGCCAAAACGAGGCGAATTAACTGAGTTTGCAGGTTCTTTTATTGTTTTCCTGAATCTGTTATTTCCCTACAATAAAGAAATATATGACGCTGAGACGGGCGATCCCCTGGCATAATTTGAGAGCGCTTTTGGTTTAACTCTCTTGTGAAACAGTTCTCTTGTGAAATAGTTTTGTTGTGAAAGAGAAGAATGCTGATACTAGCGTTTAAAACTTCTGGCTTGTTCTAGGCTTTTTACCGTAACGGTTTTTCGACTTTTATACATTTTTGACCAATCTAATTCAACGCTTCTGGCGTTGTCGCGGGTGGATTTTTTGTAAGGTCTGAGCATTTTCAATTGTACGCCTGATCGTATCAGTGTGTACGCGATTAATTTTATGTCCGAGTTGCGCACTAGTCTGCCGTAAAACATTACGTTGGCTTCTTTTAACCCCTTGACCTCTTCCTCACCATCTTCTCCTTCCTCCTCCTCATATTCTTCTTCTTCGAAATCAACGTCTTCATCTTCTTCAGATTCAGGCATTACCACCATATGGCCTAATTCTTCTATGGCGAGTTTGGTGATGACCGGATTAATATTTATCGGTAAATTATTGATTTTGACGGTATGGTTTGGAGGAGGTGCCACCGCGAGAAGTTTCATTCGCGCTTCTTCAGCAGCAAAACTTTCTCTAAATATTTCATTGTTAATGGTCCAACCGAGTTTGATTAGCTTTCTTATTTCTATGGCTTTTTGGTCGCTGTCGGGAGTCAATGTGGCTAGAATGCCTTGTAAATTAGAAACGCTACGTTTTTGCCAGGCTTCGCCCATCTTAACTTTTACTGCAAGATCGTCCTTTTCGCCACTAGTGCTAGAAACCAGATATAGATTAAAACCAAGAAAAAGCAGGATTACAAACCCAATGGCGCCAATAAACAGGGGACCTTTTTCTTGCTTGA
>JAESQG010000208.1 GCA_016765265.1 Pseudomonadales bacterium
GTAAAGCCGTAGGTACAGAGTCCGTGTAGAATCGGCTGGTCAAAGCCGCCTCTTTTAGCAAATTCTGGATCAGAGTGCAGAGGATTGCGATCTCCGGAGAGACGGTAGGTGAGGGCTTGGTCTTCTCGCGTTTTGTTGGTAACTTGTTTGTCAGGCGCACGACCCGGTTCAAATTTTTCTGTTATAGGACCGCGATCGCCGCCAAATCCCCCTTCGCCTCTCAGAAAGATAGATGAGCGAGTTTTGAAAATTAAGTCACCAGTTTCTTTATCTACGGAATTTGATTCAGTGACTACCACAGCACCTGAGCCTTTATCCCATATTGAGATTATTTTCCCTCGACTGGTAATCGTGCCGCTAACAGGAATGGGCCTTTCAAGATAAACCGCTTGTTCGCCGTGAACTAGCATGGCGGGATTAAATTTACCTATCTTGTTCATCGGTACGCCAACACCACCAATTATAACGGCAAATGTGGGTAATACTTTTTGGTCTTTTTCTGTCGCAAACTCTAACTCATCCGTACCGCATCCGATGCCTACAGCATACAACTGACAATCTTTAGCTTTCCAGGAGCGTTCTACCGGTTGGCCTTCTAATCCTACTTTGCTTGGGTCAATTGACATGGTAATTCCCTTATTTTATTGCTTTGATTTGTCTTGGGTCCGTCTTGGGTCCGTCTTTGTACGTCTTAAGCAGTCTACCAAATTCGCTTTTGATTTTTCCGTTTCTTTGAAAATATTTCTACTTATTGATATTGTGGTTTTTCCTGGCCTAATCGAGTAATATGCGCTCGATCATCGGCAACGCTTTAAGCCTTTCCCAACACGCAAATAATGTGCAAGTATTAACCACCAAGGAATAGATTATGGATATTGCAGGTAAAGTCGCCATCGTAACCGGAGGCGCGTCAGGTCTCGGTGAAGCAACCGTACGAGCCTATATAGAAAAAGGTGCAAGCGTTGCTATTTTTGATATGAATGCCGAACGCGGTGAGAAACTAGTTCAAGAGCTGGGCGACAAAGTCGCTTTTTTCAATGTGAATGTAGCCGATGAAGAGTCAGTGGAAAAAGGCATTGCTGGCACCATGGAAAAATTTGGTGCTCTGCACATCTGTAATAACTATGCAGGCATCGGTTCCGCCGCTAAAACCTTTGGCAAAAATGGTCCACACCCTCTCAGCAGCTACAAGACGGTATTAGAGGTAAACCTGATAGGCACATTTAACGTCAGTCGTTTAGCTGCTGAACAAATGGCTAAGAATGAAGCTTACAATGAGCACGGTGGTCGAGGTGTTATCATCAATACAGCGTCTGTTGCGGGCTATGAGGGTCAAATTGGCCAAGTAGCTTATAGTGCTTCCAAAGGGGGAGTTATAGGTNTGACGTTGCCGATGGCTCGTGACCTAGCACCCCAAGGTATTCGAGTGAATACCATTGTTCCTGGATTGATACATACTCCGTTATTTGATTCTGCGCCCGAACAAGTGGTCACTGCTTTATCCAGCATGGTGGTCAATCCTAAGCGCTTGGGTAAGCCAGCAGAAATAGCACACCTCTCGGTGATGATGGTTGAGAATGAGTATCTCAATGCGGAATGTATTCGTTTGGATGGCGGTATTCGAATGCAACCTAAGTGAGTCTGGTTTAAAGATACAAAGGGTATTCGTCATTTCATTAATACCCCTTACTAAAAATACGTAGCGAGAAAACCGAGGCCCCTGAATTCTATGGGGCCTCTTCTGTATTGGAGGTTACAGTATTTAAGGAACAAGTCGTTTTATATTTGCCGCCCTTTACTCTTCCCCAGGCCCCTTAAAATAGTCAGGTTTACCTGCGGGCCAAAATTCGCCCCACAAGGACATGCCACCCCCCACGGTAATCGTTTCGCCAGTGATATAGTTTCCTGAATGTGCAGAGGCATAGACACAGGCTTCCGCGATATCCATTACATGCCCGGGTCTTTTCATCAAACCAGGTTTGAACAGGGAGTCATGAGCCTCTTCACCGTAGTTGTTAAAGCCACTGCTTTCGATAGAACCAGGTGCCACAGTATTGACCCGGATATTAAAGGGCGCCCACTCAATGGCGAGGGTTTTTGCAAGATAAATAACACCGGCGCGAGAGGCAGTGGTGTGCGACATCTGGTTGATACCCCGCAATAGATCGGCAGTCACAGTTACTATGCTGCCCGGTTGATCTCGATCACGCCAGCGCTTGGCCGCGTTTTGCATCATGTACCAGGAGCCGTTGAGATTGGTATCGATCACCGCTTGCCAACCTTTGTAACTGATATCAATGGCGTTTTGTGCAAACTGACCGCCCGCATTATTAATGAGATAGTCGAATCGACCGTACTCATCCCAAATTTTGTCCATTAATGCTTCGACTTGTAAAGGATCTCGGATGGTGAGAATGTCCGTCACCACGCGACCACCAAATCCTCGGAGAAATTCAGCTGATTTTTCTAATCGTTCTTCATTTCGCCCGCAAATCATCAGGTCAGCTCCCAGCCGGGCAAATAAGGCGGCTATGCCTTTTCCAATTCCCGTTCCCGCACCCGATACCAGTGCCACATGGCCTTTCAATAAATCATCCGCGAACACGGTAGGATAACTAGCAAGCTCTTCATCTGTAAGCCCATAGTGTTTTTTGTATTCGATCATGAGTGGTACTCCATTGTTAGTTGCGAGCTGGACTTTTTTCCTGAGGATCAAGGAAGTTTACCAGTCGAATACTACCCACCCAAGTAGAAACAAAAAAGAACGGGATGGTTTTATAAAGTTAACAGGAAGTTGAATTATCGATCTTCTTGAGATTGTTAAAGTTAGCGGTTAAAGTCCCCGTCTCGCTTCACGTATCTAGTGGTATTTACCAATAACACCCATTTCAACAGCTCATTAGTAGACAGTTAAATTAAAGAAGGATGACGAGTATGAATTATCTCACTGAAGAAAGGCAGCTTATCAAAGAGTCTGCACGAAAATTTACCGACAAAGAAGTCGTACCCGTCGCCAAGGAATTGGATGCGATACAAGGGGAAATCCCCATGTCCCTCAGAAAGAAATTAGCCGACATGGGATATTTTGGAATCATGATTCCTGAAGAATACGGTGGTTTAGGGTTGGGCTGTTTTGAATACTGCTTAGTAGCAGAAGAGCTTGCCCGTGGTTGGATGAGTGTGGCGAGCCTCATTGCCCGAGGTAACGGCATGGTGGGCGTGCGAGAAATGACGGAGAAGCAAAAGAAGGAAACATTACCCCGCGTGGCCAGCGGTGATTACCTTTGCGCTATTGCTTTGTCAGAGCCTGATGCAGGATCCGATATTGCCAACGTCA
>JAESQG010000209.1 GCA_016765265.1 Pseudomonadales bacterium
GTGCTTTACTGTAATTCTGCATAACGAGAAAGCGATCAAAGACAATATTTGAATTTGGCAAGCAATCACGGACTGACTTTTGATACGAGGCCCCCATGTCCATTGCAACAGCCTCTATATTTTCAGCGGTTTCTTTGGGTATCTGTTTTAAAAAACCGGAGAAGACCTCAGCCGTTCGCCTAGCCTCAACCCAAATCAAATACCCTTCAACCATGTTGTAAACAACGGTCATGTAATCGTGGCCTTTGGCTCTAGCCACTTCGTCTACACCGATATATTTCAAATCAGTTAATTGCGTAGGATCTAAATCTGGAAGTGAGGACTCCAAATAATGCCTGTCCATATTCTTAACCGTTTCCCATCGTATTTTTAAATGCTGAGAGACCGCCTTAATACTCATATGACGACATAAACCACTTACTAATCGGCACAGACGTAAAGTGTAACGACTGCCCCTGTCAACAAATTCACAGCGTTCCATTCGACGCTTTCCATCTGTGCCAATCACTGGGGCGAGCTCAACTTCAAGGTAACAATCATAACCGCACAATGGCAAGTCACGGATTGTGCGACTCACATAACGGTTAACCACTGCTGGGCGGCCATTGAGTGGGTCTAACACTGGGTAGCGTCGATCACGTTTACAACGAATGATTAGCTTTTGTTGGGATAAATCGTGCTTGGCTTGTTTGACAAGTTGTCCTGGAAGACTCAGTATTTTGCTGGAAATGTTAAGGCTCATTTATCTATTGACTTATAGCGGCGTAAGAGACCCTATAAGTCAACAGGTTGCTGCGCCTTTAGCATCTCTTTTCTCTTGCTTTACCTCACTAAAGCGGAGAAGAGCCAGTTCATTTTGTTTCTTGACTTCTAAATCATGCAGTTAAAGCGCGCTAGGTTGAGCTAAGGTTAATAATACTGGTGCTGACAAGAATTATCACAACATTTGTAATACAAGGTTTTTACATTGCAAACTTCAGAATTCTGGGATTCCTATCTTTCCGTGAATGCTCAACCGGAGAACAGTATTTTCTAATACAGGAATGAGTCTGAAGCAGGTGGACTATCAAAGTTTGACAATTCCAAGAATCATCGGAAGTCTCCTCATCTGTGAACCGCCTAAAGTTCAATAGATGAGGAAACGACCAATGAAAGAGCAACAAAGTTTAAGTCATACAGTCTGGGATTGTAAGTATCATATTGTGTGGATACCGAAGTATAGGAAAAAGAGTCTTTACAGAGAATTACGTCAATATGTAGGGCCGCTACTAAGGGATCTAGCCAGTCAGAAGGAATGTAAAATAGAGGAGGGGCATTTGATGTCAGACCACGTACATGTTCTGATTTCCATTCCTCCGAAATACTCAGTAGCACAGGTTGTTGGTTTTATAAAAGGGAAAAGTGCAATATCAATAGCCCGCAATTACACGGGCCGAAGAAAAAACTTTACGGGTCAGAAGTTCTGGGCAAGAGGTTATCACGTGTCAACAGTAGGTAGAGACGAGGAGGTGATACGGCATTATATTCGGCATCAAGAAAAGGAAGATCGCCGTATTGAACAGTTAAGTTTGTACTAATGGCAGGCCACCTTTAGGTGGCAAATTTATTAACCCGCTTTGAGCGGTTCCTAAAATCAAGCCTCCGGCTTTGCCGGAGGTCTATGACTTATTTGTCGCTCTTTGGCTGGTATTGGCGGGATACTTACTTGGATCTAAACAACATCAGCTCTACTACTATACATTCGGCAGCACAGAGCAAAGAAATAAAATGTGTTAAAGGTAATAAAGCTAATAATCGGAATTTAAATAACCGTTGTAATCCCTATATTTTATCTAGTTATATTCAAGTACTAACTTTACACCTAATCGCTTTGGAAAATTATTCTGATCGGAAAATCGATTCTGCTACCGGTTATAGCGACCATAGTTCTTATGCTTATTATTGCATGCACAAGATTATTTCTTAAATTTTCATTATCTTACACTTCATTACAGGGGGCAAAATAAAATAACAAAATAGAAAACCTTTTACGTTCTGTAACGCTATAGGAAAAATTCAGGTTAGAAACAAGATTGACACCTTAACGTGCTTGTATATTGATGACAATCTACTTACACTGTCCCCACTTGCATGGTAAAAGACGTACGTGCGTGATTTGAAGTCTAAGCAAGCAAATATAAAAATAAGACTTAATAGCTCGACCCAATAAAAATAACCCAATAAAAAAAGAGACCACTCATGCAATACCTACCCGCTAAACCTAAAAAGTTAGGCAACGCTTTGCAGCTGTTTGCCTTGGCGTTGATTGCCATTTTAACTACAGCTTGTGAATGGGTGCCTCCACCCACAGTAGAACAAATTTTTCTAACCCCCGCACCGGAATCCAATTTTGGAGATGTGAACGGTGCAGTGGTTTTAAGTGAACTGGAGGGTACGCCCACTTGTTACACCACAGATGGCTCCGCCCCGTTCTATGATTTGGCAAGCTGTTCCAGCGGTACTACCCAACTCTACACGGGTTCAATCGATCTCAATTGTGTAGCTGAAGATGTGGGTACTGCAGTTTTGAGAATAGTGAATCTCGCATTTGGTTGGCCAGGTGAGCCAGGACCAAACGGAGAAATTGCACTGCCTACAGTGGAGTATAGAGGTGCTAACTTCTACTTGAACTGTGGTGCAGATCCCGACGGAGATGCGGATGGGATACCTGATACTGAAGACAATTGCCCAAGCGTTCCCAATGGCGGGCAAGAAGATTGGAATACTAACGGGATAGGGGATGCCTGTGAGGATTCAGATTCAGATTTGGTAATGGATGATGTAGATAATTGCCTGACTACACCAAACACACCTCAAGCTGATTGGGATCTGGACGGCGAAGGCGATGCCTGTGACGACTCGGATTCTGATGGAGTGCTCGATGATACGGACAACTGTAGATCAGACGCCAATCCTGGCCAAGAAGATTATGACACCGACGGCATTGGTAATGTGTGCGAAGTGGGTGGAATCAGCTATTACTTCTATAATCCGCGTACTGATAGATGTATGGAAACCGTCAGCAGTTCTAACGTTGATTCGAGAGCTTGTGTGCAAAACACTCCCGCTAATCAGGCATTTTACGTCGTTGAAAGTGATTCAGCGGGTAGCTACACGATCCTGTCTGTTGTTTCACCTAATGAGTGTGTAGATTACGATGTAGGGGGTGTCTTTAGTTCCGACGACATTGTCACAAACGGTTGCAACGCAGGAAATAGTGGAATGCAGTGGGTATTTAGCGATGCCGGAGTGGTTGACCAATACAAGATGTCACCACGTAATAATAGTGGGTGCCTAAGGGATGGTGACTCTGAAGGTGAAATACACCCTGAAACGTGTGGTTCTACCAAAGCAGATTGGGAAATTTATGACAGAGATACTCATGCTCTGATTAATCCCAACACCTTGTAAAGTAAAAATCAGCAAGCCCTCCACTCTGCTAGATAGAGTGGAGGGCCCATCCTCCTAATTGCGTAATGTATGAATCCTATTTTTTAAATCAACGATGCTTTAAGATAAAAATCAAGTATCCCTGAATCTTCCAGAACACAATTTCCCAATCCACTGCTTTCGATCTCATCTTGAACGTTTAGCCCTAAGCACTTCAGAGTTGACTCCGCGGTTCTATTTCTTGGCTTTTATCCACGGTCTTAAATCGCCATTGATAAGGAATATGTTGATACCGTAATTGAGCCTCAAGCTTTCGTGTGAACGTACTCAATTGCAAACCAATTAAAGGGTAAGTTCCTCTATACATTTGTTATCACCCGTTTAATTTAATACTGCCCAATGTTGTTCGAGGTTAACTCATCGTATTCACATACTTTACGAGTCACGTCGCGAGACAGGCGACTATCTGAATTGTGATAGTATCAACATATCCCAATTTCACACAATAGGCGCACCCACCTGAGTAACGAAAGCGATGTCTCGCTTGTTTTGTACTCTACATAGCCTTAGTATCTCATTCCTTAGTAAAAGTAGGCATAATCGATATTTATTTGAGTGGGAGAAAGCTTGTGGAGCTGTTGAGCATTGATCTTTTTGGCAAGCCCTTGCGGTTGGAAGGTACTATGGCCGGATGGCAGCAATTATACTGGGATCATCAAGTGGTATCTGAAAGGGCAGCGTCCCCAATTGACGAAAATGATATTCAGCATATCTTTGAGCTACAAACCAATGAAGGCAGCGTTGAAGTTGCTCTCGCTTTAAAGCTAAATTGGCAACCCTTTGAATTAAGTTATGTCGTGGAAGCGAATGGGCAGAGACTAGCTGAAGGCGAGAGAAACCTACAAGACCTTGCAAGTGAAACGCCTCAGGAGATAATCCCTGAGAAACAACGATTCAGTGTTATAGGGCTCGGTTCTCTTGCGTTCAAACTACTGAAAAGCGCCAAGGTCATAAAAGTCGTTTTCGCCGGTGCCAGCATAGCGGCCTATTCTTGGTTGTTCTCTTTTCAGTTTGCCTTGGCATTGATTGGCTGTTTGGTCTTTCATGAGTACGGCCATATTTTGGCAATGAAGCATTTTGGTATGAAGACAAAAGGCATTTATCTCATACCCTTCGTCGGCGGCTTGGCGTTAGGTGACGCAAAAATTAATACCCGTTGGCAAGATGTCGTCATTGCCATTATGGGGCCTAGCTTTGGTTTGATCTTGTCTTTAATCAGTTTAGTAATCTATGGGTTCACTGGAGAAAAAATGTTTGCTGGATTGGCTGCCTTTAACGCGCTGCTCAATCTTTTTAACTTACTCCCCATTTTGCCTTTAGATGGTGGGCATATTCTGAAGAGCATTAGTTTTTCTATCGATAGTGGTATCGGGATTCTCTTGTGTACTTTGGCAGCGGCGGGCGGTGTGTATTTAAGTTATACCTTTGGATTGGCCTTGCTGGGATTTATGTTAATCATTGGAAGTTTGGAGATTTTAGCAGAATGGAGAACCCGGCACCAAAGCCGACTCTATCCTCTAGACGGATACGGACAGCTATTTTCACTAGCTTGGTATCTTATTGTGTTGGGCGGACTAGTATCGGTGCTGTGGTACGTCGCGGGAACAGGAGATGAAGTGTTGGGGCTTCCCCTAAAAGTATTGCAGAATTAAAACAGTCAATCTCTACATAATTTATCGATTAGTGCTTCGTGGGGGATAAGGGCATACAAATGGGCGAACATTCAGATGCTAGCGATTCAGCTTTATCGTCAGAAGAGGTAAATGAAAACAGTAATCGCCCTAAAATCCCCAATTGGATAAAGACCGCGGTTGCACTCACTGTTAGTCTTTTTTTCTTAGTTTATTATTTTCGAGATATAGATTGGTCAGAAGTATCCATTGCTATTGCCAACGCTAATTTAACCCTAGCTATATTTTCGTTACTTATTTCTCAGATCATATTTTGGATCTTTGATGTTTATCAAAGAGATAGGCATTTTACCTGGTTTCATGGTCCTTTTCCCTGGAAAGATTATTTTTGGGTAAGAGGCGCGCTTTATTTAATCATGATGTTCAATACTAGTATCGCAATGGCAGGTTTGGCTGTTTACCTAAAAAAGAGAACTCATGTCTCATGGACCCGGTTTTTTGCAATCGCCTGGTTTCGATTAGTTTTACATATCTCCGGCTGGACGTTGGTATTGGCGGCGATCACGGCTGGTTTCATATTCACCGGTACTACCGATAAATTATCTTTTAGCATGTATCCTTACGGTTATCTTTGGATTGCTTTTCTCGTCAGTGGAATATTATCTTTTATTGATATTTGGCTCCTGTATTTCCACAATATTAAAATTGGGCTCTGGCAGTTTTTAATAAAAGATGCGAAACACGAATTTTGGCGCCCCTTTGCCATAGCGACTCGTATGCAGTGGGTTCTAACGATGGTGTGGGGTGTTGTTCCTGTCGCTATTATCTGTGTTGGTTTTTGGTTTTATGCCTACGCTTTTGGCGTTGAAATTCCAATTTTTTATTTTGGAATCACAATTCTGTTAGTGCTCACAATTGCCGATAGCCCTCTATCTTTTGCAGGTTTCGGCACCACCACGCTGGCTTGGGTTTTGTTTTATGAAGACTATGCAACGGAAGCGGTAATGGCTAGCCTAACGCTAACTTTACCTCTCGCGCGCATGTTCGTTCGGGCGTTTGTGGGATTGATCTGTTTAAAACCAGCCATAGTCGATATCCAGGAAATGTTTGAAGTTAAAAAACAAAATGAAACGCCGAAGTGGCCTCGCTTTCCTGTTGGTAAAATTGCCGATGATGCTGAGGATGCTGAGGATAATGTTAATTGATCATGAAAAATATAGA
>JAESQG010000210.1 GCA_016765265.1 Pseudomonadales bacterium
TGACCACTTTGCGCGCCCAACTGCTGCAAAGCACACTTCAGGCTTGTAAGTCAGTCAAAGCAAAGCGGCTGTTCCTGGCATTAGCGAGCACTGTTGGTCACAAATGGTATGACGATCTCAATTTGGGATCTATCGATCTTGGTGTAGGCAAGCGCAGTATTATTAACAGTGGCTACCTGCATCCAGAATTTGAAATAACCGTACCCAAAACATGGGTGGACTCATGAAAGAGGGGTATCAAAGACAAGTCAGCCTACTGTTGGATGTCTTGCCCATCGTTGATAGGGCAAAAGTGTTTGCTTTAAAAGGTGGCACCGCGATCAACTTTTTCTTCAACGATTGCCCCAGATTATCTGTAGATATCGACCTGCACTACTTGCCACCACATAGCAGAGACGATGCATTACAGGATATTCGGAAGAATATGGAAGCTATTAAATCGGAGGTCGAGAAGTCACTGTCAGGCGTAAAGATGACCATTGACCCAAAGACCTTTAATGCTCAGGTTCAAAGTGCGAAGGCACTGATAAAAATTGAACCGAATACCGTGATACGTGGGACTTTGCTAGAGCCGGTAGAAATGCCCTTATGCCTATCGCTAGAACAAGAGTTTAGTAGAGGGATGAATATAACTTGCTTAGCAAAGGCGGAATTATATGCAGGAAAACTCTGCGCAGCTTTACAAAGGCAGCATCCCCGAGATTTGTTTGACACATTATTGTTTTTAGAGCAAGGGGAGGGTCTTAACAGGGACGCAGTAGATGCGTTTTTAATTTATTTAATCAGCCAGGGCAAACCCATCCATGAAATGTTAGCGCCTGGCTATCCATAGTTTTCGTGGTGCCACTCAGCCGCTGGATTTATTCTTTGATGCCGATAAGTCAGTGGTACTTATTTTTGGTGAAAATGGCACTGGCAAATCGACCATTGTTGATGCTATCGAGTGCGTCGGTAGTGGTTCGACCGCTTTCCTGGATGACTGGAAATTGGGTAAAGGCAAACGTAAAGAGTCTTTTATCCCAACTCTTGGTAAGTCTTTGGCCGATGTGAAAATAGAGTTGGAGTTTGGTGACCAAACTTATAACGCCACCCTTGACGCCAAGGGTATAAAACTCTGCAACACGTCAGATAGGCCTAATACAAAGGTGCTGCGGAGAAAATCGTTACAAGCTTTCATCGATGCTGACCCAGCACAACGGTATAAAGAAGTTGCCAGTTTTCTCGATATCCCTCAGATAGAGACTTCTGAAACGACTTTGCGCCAGGCCTACAAAGAAGCCAAAGATAAATTCGAGTTTGCAACCAAAGCCAATACCCAGGCATTGGAAACCCTGCAGGGTTTATGGGAGGCTGAGGGCGGACCGGGGCTGAGCGAGAATCAGAGCGCCGAGGCTTGGGCCAGAAACCAAGCAAACACTCCACTTGACGCACTTGAAACAGATTTGGCGAAACTAAAGCTCGGCGTTAAGCGAGTAGAAGAGCTTGTCTTTAGCATTCACGGGTATGAGCAGGCAAATGCTCAAGTCATTCAAGCGCAAGAAAATCTACAACAAGCTGAAAATGAAATTGCAGCGCTTGAATCAGACGAAGCGCAGAGTAATGCTCAATTGGTGACTCTGCTGCAGGATGCCAAAAGTTATTTGAGTAAAACTCCCGATACAATATGTCCTGTCTGTGAGCAGACGGAAATCGAGCCGGTCAATCTGGTGCAAAGGCTTGACCGGCGTATTGCTGGCATGGATGAACTGAAACAGGCAAATGATAAGAAAGTGCTCGCACAAAAACACCAGCAAAATAAATCTACGCTATTGCAACCGGCTGTGGAAAACCTGCTTAAACAGGCTGTAGCGGCACAAGAACACTTTACCCAGGATTTTCCAAAACTGGAATCTATTCAGAATATCAAGGAAGATAAATCTGAACAGGCGTTGCAAGTGGCGCTGACTCTGCACAGCAATCTGGCATCACGCCAGGCCGAGCTGCAAACTCAACTCAATAGCACCCAAAAACAATGCCATACTCTGACCAGCATTAAACAACTGGTGTAAACATTGGATGAAAAAGCCGTTGAGGCCCGGCAGACAGAGGTGCTGCAAAAAGGGTTGGGTCAGGTCGTCGAAATATTCGAGACCAAACGCAAAACTTACGTTGAAACGGTATTGCTTGAAATAGCTCAGCAGGTCGATGCGCTATACCAAAAAATTCACCCTCAAGAAAATATGGGGCAACTCAAGCTCAAGCTGGATGAACGCCAACGGGGTTCATTGATCTATGGTGTCGCCTTTGGCCAGCAGCAGGATATTCAACCTCAGCCCTATTACCGCGAATCCCATCTCGACACACTCGGGCTTTGTATCTTTTTAGCACTGTCTAAACGAAGTAATACCGATAGAACTGTTGTGGTGTTAGACGATGTGCTCGGCTCTGTCGATCAGCAACATTTAAAGCGCACATTGGACATGTTACTTGAACAAGCAAGCAGTTATTCTCAGTTGGTTATAACCACCCATTACCGGCCACTGCGAGATCAGTTTCGTTTTGCACGAAGCCCCTCAAGTCCTGTTGATCTGCTGGAATTAAAACCCTGGAATTTCGACCAGGGAATCAGAACAGGTAAAACAGTGGCCTATGCACAGGAACTTCAACAACGATTGCAAGAAGATGATTTTCGCCGCGATGTCATCGCCTCCCAGGCAGGGCAGCTATTCGAGAGCCTGCTTGACTTTATCAGCCGTACCTACCGCTGCAAAGTCCCTCATATTATTGAGCCGTGTTTCACCTTTGGCGAGCTGGCCAACTCACCCAATAAAGCCTTGAAAAAAGCATTAAAAGTAGTAAAGCTTGACAATGGAACGGGTATTTCGGAATTAGANTTAGAACCGATATACTGCAGGCTAAATGAAGCCATTAACGTAAGAAATTTGGTGGGCTGCCACTTCAACCAATGGGCGGGGGAGCTCGCTGACCAAGATGTCAGGGACATGGCGGCATTGGCACTGGAACTCGCCGACGCATTAATTTGCCCAGACTGTGGCAGTTTGCCGACCAGTAATAAGTCAGGCAGCTACTGGGAGTGCAGTTGTAAATACACACAAATGCACCCCTTGCAGCAGCCCAGATAATCTAAAGAATCTGAAGCCGTATGAGAAAACAAAACCTAACTCGAACTCACCTGGATTGGCAAAGATAAACGACCCAAGCTGGAGCCGCGTATTCTGCTGGAAGAACTGCACAAGTCCTTCCACACCAAACACCGCATGACGGATAAAGATATTTTCGATAACAAGCTGATCTTTGGCGACAATCTGCTGGCGCTTAAAAGCGCTGGAGCAGGAGTATGAAGCCGGTAACTACGCTGTTAAAGACAGGTGGTCGAAGTTACATGGAACATTCTTCAAGGTTTCCAGCATAACCCCAGCGAAGCTCCGACGGACAAGCAGCTGTTAACTACTGGGCTGCCCCCCAATCTTAGTTGGCGGATTTCATAGTTTCATGAAATCAAGTCACCGATTTTGCCTAGGAAATTTAATTTGATATTTCTTATATGCACGAAGAAATCTCTGTTGGATGGGCCAGGAGCTTGTAGCTCGCGGAGGGTTAAAATTTAAGACTACGACAGCTATGAGCTACGCTTGTCAATACTTAAGCTTGTAGTTTTTACCGTCCTTCACAATATGTCCTGCGGTGGGTGGTGAGAAATGTGTACCGATAACCAACATGGATGTTTCAGCATAGCGGTCATAAAAATCCAGGCGTGTTTGAATCGCCTGTGGGGCGTCAAAGTCGGCATAACAAGACCACTCGGGCCTAGCTAACTGACAGGGATGGTGTGTCATATCACCGGTAATCACAGCGTCGTCACCTGCCGAAGAAATTCTGACACTCACATGACCTGGCGTATGTCCGGGGGTAGGTTCGAGCCAGATCTCGTCGTTGATCTTGTGATCCCATTCCACTAGATCTGCGAGTCCGGCATTTATAATCGGTTTAACGGAATCTTCTAGGACGGGTCCAAAGTGGTCCGAATCNCCTTCCTTCTCCCAAGCTTCCCATTCCTTTCGACCAAACAGGTAGCGCGCATTAGGGAAGGTCGGTACCCATTCGTTATTCACTAACATGGTATTCCACCCCACATGATCTACATGAAGATGGGTGCAAATGATGTAGTCAATACTCTCTCTTGGGTGTCCAGCGGCGGCGATATCCTCTAAAAAAGGACCTTGGCGGTTGGCCCAGGCTTTAAGACTCCGCTCTTTATCATTGCCCAGGCAAGTATCCACCATAATCTTTTTGCCCTGTGATTCGATAATCAAGGCGTGAATACTCATTTTTAACCAACCGTCGGGGGTAATAAAATCAGGTGACAGCCANGGGATCTCCTTTACNTTTTCTGCGGTGGCATCGGGTAACATGAATTTACCNGGAACCGGATTGTCTTCTTCTACAATTTTTGTGATGCTTACTTCGCCAATCTGCCAATCTACCATTATGCTGCTTCCCATTGTCCCTAATTATTGGTTGGTCCATTTTATCTGAAATTCAATTTCTTTTTCCGACCCTTCTCGTTCATGTTCGATATTAAAGGTGGCTCTGACGGGTACATAAATTCGTTCGCCGGCTATTTGTATTTCAAACTTTTCATCTTTCTCTAGTGCATCAGCCAAACGTCGCAATTTGGTTACAAATTCTGCGGTGGTGTAGGTTTTTTCATAGTATATCCCAAGAGATCAGTGATTTAGTTACCATCATTTAAGATCTGCCCATAAAACCAGGNGTAATTCACAGGCTAAGCATGCAATTAATTGCAACATTAGTTGCATTGACCGTTACAAATGGTTGCTCTATAGTCAGCGCAATTGAGCGAAGTATTCTTGTTTTGTTATCTAGGCAGTAGGTCAGGACTGACCAATTCATTAAGGTAAATTAGGAGTGTTCAACGTGAAACCGCTAATAGGAAGCCTGTTGGCTTCGTTTTTATTTGCGATAGTGTTTATGGCTTATGGTGGTATTGGGGATGAAGCCAATAAGCCTGTTATTGGTGAATATCAAGTAGATCAGACAAACATAAGTGATGATAAATTATCTAAATTCGGTGAGGTATTTATCCCTGAAAGNCATCTTGCCTCTTCAGAGCCTGATGAGCCTGAGGATTCCGACATTGTTAATGCGCTATCGATTCGGCTTATCGAAGGCGGGCTGGTTTTTATTTTATTTCAAGTGTGGTTTGTCTCACTTCAGGCTCTTTTGATTATAGGATTTACTGCTTATAGCGCTTGGCGAAAACGAGGTTCGTCTGAAGGGTCTGAATCGAAGCTAAGTATTCAATTTGNTTCCTTCAGACGTACCTTTCGCTANACCTAGTNANCTTTGCGCNATANNNTNGCTAGNTCCGGNTTGCTGGTTNGAGTNGCTGGTCTGGGNTCNGGTCNGGGTTGNTCAGAAAGNATNCCCTGAATTGCCTGATACTGGGTTAGAAAGACTTTTCCCTTCAAGTGCTGTAAAAAATCACTGCGNTCCAAAGCATCCATTACAGGCCCTTTTACTTCTGACAGATGTAGCTGTATTCCGGCTTCTTTTAAGCGCTCATTAATGGCCTCAAGCACTTCTAGCGCACTGATATCAATTTCATTNATCGCGCAGCACATCAGCACCACGTGNTCCAAATCGCAACGTTCGGAAATTAATTTGTAAATTTCGTTTTCAAGGAATGAGGCGTTGGCGAAGTATAAACTCTCATCCACGCGCAGTGTCACGATATGTGGTGAGGTGATAACCCGGTGTCGATGGATATTCCGAAAGTGCTCGGTACCTTCTATAAAACCCACTTCCGCTATATGGGGCTGTGAAGTTTTGTAGAGGTGCAGTGCAATGGAGGCCATGACGCCACTTAATACTCCAAGCTCAACGCCGTATATCAAGGTGATAATGATGGTACTGACAACAGCAATGAAATCAGTTTTGGAGTAATGCCAGGTTTTCTTAATAATTGAAAAATCAACTAATGCAATAACGGCGACAATAATCGTGGCTGCTAGGGTCGCCTTGGGTAAATAGGCCAACCAGGGGGTAAAAAACAAGGTCACTATAGCAATACCTATAGCCGTGAAAAGTCCCGCTGCAGGGGTAACAGCACCCGCATCAAAATTAACAACTGATCGAGAAAAGCCACCGGTAACGGGGAAACCACCGGAAATAGCCGAAGCAACATTAGAGGCACCTAGCGCAATAAGCTCTTGGTCAGGATCAATACGTTGTCGCCNCTTGGCACCGAGAGTNTTACCCACCGAAAGGGATTCTACGTANCCGATAATCGAAATAAGGAGGGCAGCACTGAGCAGCTCCTCAGAAAAAATGTTTTCAAAACCTGAAAATTGTAATGAGGGTAAGCCTTTGGGAATATCACCGATGATGGCAACTCCCTTTTTATCCACTTCAAAATACCAAGCGATTAGCGTACTGAAAACCACTATCAATATAGGCCCTGTTTTACATAACATACTTGCTTTGTTGGTTGAAAGCCCCAAATAGCGTAAAACCTTAGCAAGTTTGTAGCGTATCAAAATGAGAAAAATTAAGCCCGAGAGTCCGATGCTCAAGGTGATGAAATTGGTGTCGGATAACCCCAGTAATAAGCTATGGGCTAATTCAGGTAGATTATTCCCTTGAGCCGAAATACCTGCGAGGTGTTTCAACTGACTAAACGCAATCAATATTCCCGATGCGGTGATAAACCCTGCCACCACAGGGTGAGAAAGCAGATTAGCCAGAAAGCCGAAGCGCAGCAGGCCTAACACAAGTAAAATAAGGCCCGATAGCAAAGCGAGAGAAATGGCGGCTTCGACATAATGAATGCTGCCCACCTCGGCAATTTTTGCCACTGCGGTGGCGGTCATTAAGGAGACCACTGCTACAGGTCCCACGGCCAAGGTACGACTGCTACCGAAAAGGGTATAAGCCATTAGGGGTAAAATACTGGCGTAAAGGCCCATTTGCGCCGGCAACCCGGCCAATAGCGCATAGGCCAATGACTGCGGAATCAGCATAATGGTGACAATAACGGCGGCCAATAGATCACCGCCTAGATCACCCCGGGTGTAAGTTTTTCCCCAGCTCAATAGGGGCAAATATCGGTTTATAGATTGCACGCGCGTTTATGCCTCCTCCTCCAATTTGGGTTTGACCATCAACTCTCTGCCTTTTAGCATACCTTCCCAGTATAGCGGTGGCAGTATTTTTTCTTTTAAAATCCATGCAGCACGCGTTGGCACCGCGTTGATTTTTATCAGCGATGACATTCATGGCGACAATAGGAGCTATGGCGCAGGGTATGTTGATCTGCAAGAGGACTGCTGGCAATAAAATGGGGTCCCCGAATAGGGCACCACCTGCATTGTAAAATTCGATATCGATATTGGCTAAACAGTTATTTCTGAGCCAATGATCACCGGATAGGTACATGGCTTTTTGTGGGGCCCCAGCGCACTTAATGGGCATTTACCGGCGCCAATTATAATAAATCGGGATTGGCAGAAGCTGCCAACGGANGCACATTATTTCTCGATGAAATTGCAGATATTCCTTATCCGCTACAAGTGAAGCTACTGCGTTTATTAGAAACGGGTACTTATAGGCCCGTGGGTAGCACGGAACAAAAAGCTACAAATTTCAGACTTATTTGCGCTACCCATAGGGATATCGAAAAATTAGTAGACAAAAATTTATTTCGTCAAGATCTCTATTATCGTATTAATGTTTTCTCTATCCAAATCCCCTCTTTGCAGGAGCGTACGGAAGATATCCCGCTTATCGCCAAGGCNTTACTNAAAAGAATTTCCCCTGAAGCGGACTTTTCACTGACGAGCACTGCGGTAAGTCGTTTAAAGAAACAATATTATCGAGGTAATATTCGAGAGCTACGCAACATTCTGACGCGTGCAACCGTTCTGGCAANCACTGATGTTATTGATAATCAGGTGCTTGACCAATGTTTTCATATTATTACGAAAAAGGAAAATGAAGAGTTAAGCTTGAAAAGCAGGGAGCGACTTTATTTATCGCAACTGATGGGAAAATATAATCAGGACAAGGAGAGAGTCGCAAAAATCGCTGACATTAGTGTTCGCNCTCTATATCGGAAACTCTCAGACTACAAACTCTCAGATTAATAGCACCCCTCCTATAACTCTCGGCACTATTTGAAGCGTTTAATACTGAAAATTTCATGGCGTAGTATGGAGGCGATGCGTTGAGCGAGATTAGTGTGTAGGGGGAGTTATAGTCTTTCTCTAATTCTCCTTATCTGTTCTACATTAAAAAACGAAGTCTAAGGTCATACTAACTACCGTCACTTCATCATCGAAACCGGCTGTCGGTGGTACATTTAATATCGCAATAATATCCATCAACTCACCATTTAAGACTTGTGCTTTTAGAGATACTGAATCACTGACGCTATATCGACAGCCTATGGTGACAGATTCCCCCGTGTAGCGGCTAACTGCCCAAGTTGAATCGGTACTACTCTTTCCAAGGAGAATAAAGGGCGACCATTGATCGATAATGTAGTGCAGGGATAAGTAAGCACCTTCACTGCTGCCTAAACTATCTAGATCCAAGCTGCTGTATTCCCACATCACTCCCCAATTGTTTTGCAAAAATTGGAAACCCAAAGCATGCAGCAAAGCTGGCGTAATGACTGCATAATTTAAAGCGGGAATAGAGGCATGTAGTTTTGTATCTGCTATGGAAGCACTAATTGTGAGGTCATCAGTTACATAATGTATTTTCCCACCGTAAAAATAATCTGTGTTAAATAAAGTTGTCTGGCCCAATATACTTAATTCATCTTTTGCTTGGCCAATATAAATCTCAGCTTCGATCAAAGCATTCTTTAAATTGTGGTGATAGACCGAACTCGTTCCATTGTATCGATGTAAGCCCGCGGTTCCAGCATAGACTTCCGAGGGAGGGCGTACCCAAAGATAGGTTTGTCTAACCCATAACGTTTCCGAAAATAGAAAAAAAGGTAGACGCATCCGTCCTGCTCGTAGCGTGTAGTTAGTTGACAGTTGATGTGATATAAACAGCCACTCTGCGTCCAAATCAAAACTATTTTCTTTATCTTTGGCAATAAGCTGTGCAGAAAAGCGGGTGTCATTTGAAATTGCAGTTTCTAACTGTAACCCAAAAATAGTATCAGCGAGATAATTAGTTTTATTGTAACTATTCAGCGAAAAAATGCTTGACAGGTTTTTTTGAATAATTTCCTGATGACGCCTGTTATTTGCATTCCACCAAGCCTGTTACATAGAAGAAAGCACAGAGCGAATGCTGCCCTCTAAAAGTCTTAGCGCTACTCCATCGAACGCCTAATTTTAAAATCGCTTCACAAGCCATCTACGAGCAAAAAAACGAATTTCAAAACCCATGTCATAATAACCCCATCACCTGTTGCTATAGCGGCTTTCTACTATGACGAAAGATGGCATTAACATTAATGAAACAGTGCAAGAAGTCGAAAGACTCTTAGCTCAAAGTAACGACTTGCCTCCCGCATTGGAGGGCGCTATCAACATGCTCTTACTGGTGGTTAAATTATTGATTGACCGCACCGGATTAAACAGTCGAAATAGCAGCAAGCCGCCCTCAAGCGACCCCAACAGAGACAAAACCCCTCGCCCCAAAAGCAACAAACCCAGAGGTGGACAAAAGGGCCACAAAGGACACAACCTAGACCAGGTGGATGAGCCCGATGAAATAAGCTCGATTGAAATAGATCGTAGGACATTGCCTAGGGGAGAATATACTGAGTGTGGTTATCAAAAGAGGCAAGTCTTCGACATTCGTATTGCTCGGCATGTGATTGAGTATCGCGCCCAAGTTTTAGAGGATGTATCAGGTAAGCGTTTTGTTGCCACCTTTCCTCCCGGTGTAGGGCGTGCCACGCAGTATGGGGCCAGCATCAGGGCCAATGCGGTCTACATGTCGATGTTTCAATTGATCCCGTACGAGCGTATTCGAACGCATTTCGATGAACTGTTTGGAATTCCCATTAGTAGTGGCAGCCTTGTTAACTTCAACGTTGAAGCCTATCAGCGCCTGGAGGTGTTTGAGGCTCTGGCAGTACAAAAACTACAGAACGCGAAGGTTTTGCACGTTGATGAAACAGGGGTCAATGTTGATGGTAAACGCCTGTGGTTACACAATGCCTCTAATGCCCACTGGACCTTAATAGCCGCCCATGAAAAACGCGGTAAAGAGGCCATGGATGCAATTAATGTCATCCCTCATTTTAGCGGACTTTTAGTCCACGACCACTGGAAGCCCTACTACCGCTATGAGCACTGTGATCATGTGTTATGTAACGCTCA